>JAGLKG010000384.1 GCA_023141835.1 Maribacter sp.
ATTTGATCTTGTTCAAAAGCATAACATCCCCGTTTCTTTCCTACAAAAATATGCTCAGCCTTCGGAGCATGGTTCAACAACTCAATATTAACCAAGGCATCATATAAAACCACATCCGCACTGGCGAGTACCTTGACCCCTTTTATGGTGATCAAATCAACATCACCTGGACCAGCTCCAACCACCGTTAATTGTGGGTTCTTATGCATTTACCAAATCTAATTTTCGATACTCTTCAATTGTATTAAGGAAATCTTTTGCATCTTCCATATAGTTTAATGCAAATTCTTTTGTAGGCTCCTTTTTGTTCAGTTGCAGTACCAATTCTTCAAAGCCCTTTTTCAATTCAATTTTATTTGATGAAACGAAAATTTCATCAAAATCCTTGATAATACCTGCATGTGTATTGGTCTTAGCTTTTTCGGAAATTAACAAAGCCTTTGCTGTATTGACCATTGACAAGTACGAATGATAGATACTGGCTGCCCATTTACCTCCTTCATACGAAGTAGCGGCATTTTGAATTTTCTCATCACTTTCAAACAACAAAGTAGCCACCAAATCTATCACGACTCCTGCGCACTCACCAACTCCAATGGCTTTTCGGTACCTCTTCTCAGCTCCCCAATCTATTAAATCATCATTGGAAAGATTATCAAGAGTTCCCAAAGGCTTTAATAAATCATAAAAATAAAGTTCTCCTTTTTCAGTATAATATTCAGGGTAAGCCACCCCATTACCATTCGCATCAAAATCATTTAAGATAATCCGAAGGGCCTCTGGACCTCTTTTACTGGGAACCTTGATTACCTTATCGGCAAATTTTCCATTTCCATTGCCCAAATTACCACCACCTAATAATACTTGTAAAGCTGGTGCCACTAACTTATCCTTTGTTCTTATCGACATTCCCTGAAAACCAATATTGGCCATATTGTGCTGACCACAGGCATTCATGCAACCACTTATTTTAATAATAACATCAGGATTGTTAATATATTGAGGGTATTCCGTTTTTATTACCCTTTCTAGTTCCTGTGCAATTCCTGTACTACTAGCAATTCCCAAATTACAGGTATCTGTTCCCGGACATGCTGTAATATCCAACGCCTTATTATATCCCGCTTCGACAAGACCTAATTTTTCCAACTCAACATAGAAAAAAGGAACCAACTTTTCCTTTACAAAAGGAATCAATATATTTTGTCGTAATGATAGGCGTATTTCGCCGGCTGCATATTTTTCAACCAAATTCGCAAGAAGTCTAGCTTTATCCGTATAAAAATCACCTAACAATACCTTAACGCCGATGGCAACATATCCATCCTGCTTTTGTTGAACTAAATTTGTCAATTTCCATTGGTTGAAGGCCTTTTGGTCAGCTATTTCAACTTTAGGAACCTCAACGTCAGCTATCTCTGATTGAATATACGCTTGAGTATCAATAGGATAACTTTCAAAGGGAACTGCTTTTTGTTCTTCCTGTAATAATTTCTTGAAACCATCAAGGCCAATATCCTTCAATAAGTATTTTAATCTGGCTTTTGACCTACTCTTTCTTTCGCCATAACGGTCAAAAACTCGAACGACGCCTTCCATCAAAGGAATGATCTTATCTGAAGGTAAAAAACCGAAAAACTCATCGGCATGTCTGGGTTGTGAACCCAAACCACCACCGAGCATCACCTTAAAGCCTTTAACACCATTTTCTATCTTAGCAATAAAACCAATGTCATGCATGTAAGACAATCCTGTATCTTCATCACTAGCTGAGAAAGACACCTTGAATTTTCTACCCATTTCCTGACTTATAGGGTTACGTAGGAAATATTCAAAAAGGGCATGTGCATATGGAGATACATCAAAGGGTTCGTCCACATCTATTCCTGCAGTTTCACTTGCCGTTACATTACGAACCGTATTACCACAGGCCTCTCTTAAAGTTACATCATCTTTTTCCAATTGGGCCCAAAGTTCTGGCGTACGGTCTAAATCAACATAATGAATCTGTATATCCTGACGGGTGGTGATATGTAAACGCCCGGTCGAATATTCATCGGACACATCACAGATTCGTCTGAGTTGTTTAGAGCTTACTTTACCATAGGGTAGTTTTATGCGTATCATTTGAACGCCTGGTTGACGTTGACCGTAAACGCCTCTTGCCAATCGCAGACTGCGAAATTTCTCCTCATCTAAATTACCCTCCTTGAACTGACGGATTTTAGCCTCCAGCTCAATGATATCCTTTTCTATTATGGGATTTTCTATTTCACTTCTAAAACTTTGCATATCTCTTTTTTTACGTCAAAAAATTTGACCTTTACATAAAATCTATCTTTCCTAATGGAATATATAGATTTCTTAATCGACTATTTATCATTGCCATCAAAGTGCCAATGGCTTTGCGGCAATTGTATTTAATTTATAAATCCAGCTCCTACGGTATTGTTCGATTGAGTATCGATCAAAATAAACGACCCATTGGTTCTGTGATTCTTGAACAGATCAAAGAATATTGGTTTGTTCAACTTAAATGTGACTTTGGCTATGTCATTCATTCCTAAAGAACTTGCTTGATCATCAATACCCGAATAGTCTGGGTGGATTTTGTGATGAATACTAGCTACTTTGGCTAAAACCTTGTTCACACCGTGTTGCACAACATATTTATTTCCTGGTTGAAGGTTTTGGGAATCCATCCATGAAATAGTGGCGGTAAACTGCTTGTCTATTGTTGGCAAATCCCCAACTTTTACCAGCATGTCACCCCTACTTACATTGATTTCATCCTCCAAGGTTATTGTTACGGATGATCGTCTAGAAGCGGTTTGGTATTTTTTATCGTAAAAATAGATGTCCTTTATCTTGGATTTGGTCTGTGATGGCAAGGCCACAACCTCATCGCCCACGCTCAATTCACCCCCGTACACTTTACCCGCAAACCCTCTAAAGTCATGAAACTCATCTGTTTTAGGACGTATAACATATTGTACGGGGAATCTTGGTGTACCCGTATTATAAATATCCTTTCGATCTAAAAGCTCCAAATGTTCTAACAAGGTTTGACCCTTAAACCATGGCATTTTTTCCGATGAATTCACAACGTTATCCCCTTTTAACGCACTTACGGGTATAAACGTAATATTTTGCTCCTTATAATCCCTTTTACTCATCAGTTCTTCAAAATCAGCCTTTATTCCGCTATAAATTTCCTCGGAATAATCAACCAAGTCCATTTTATTTACGGCAACGATTACATCTTTGATTCGCAACAAATTGTTGATGAAAAAATGGCGGTTGGTCTGCTCGATTACTCCCTTGCGCGCATCGATCAAAATAATTGCTGCCTGGGAGGTAGACGCACCCGTCACCATATTTCGAGTATATTCAACATGCCCAGGTGTATCAGCAATGATGTAACTTTTAGAGGCTGTGGAAAAGTAGATATGTGCTACATCTATGGTAATCCCTTGCTCTCTTTCAGCCACCAAACCATCTGTTGCCAAGGAGAAATCCAAGTAATCGTATCCCTTTTGCTTACTAGTTTTTTCAATAGCTTCCAATTTATCTGTGGTAAGTGATTTGGTATCATATAAAATTCTACCTATCAGGGTACTTTTACCGTCATCTACACTCCCCGCTGTTGCTATTTTTAATACTTCCATTTTTATTGCTTGTCATCCTTTAAAGGATGCATTTTTTTTATTAATACCCGTTTCTTTTAAATTCCCACCTTCATGGGAATGACAAAATCATTTAGAAATATCCCTGTTGCTTTCTTTTTTCCATAGCCGCCTCTGAACGTTTGTCATCAATACGCGCTCCCCTTTCAGAAATTGTGGAATCCCTTATTTCCTGAACTACGCTTGCAATATCGACAGCCTCGGAAAACACAGCTGCCGTACAGCTCATGTCCCCTACTGTTCTAAACCGTACCATTTTTTCCAACACCTCTTCATGATCATCTTGGTATACATAATCTGAATGTGACCAAATCAATCCATCCCTTAGGAATATCTTTCTTTTGTGCGCGAAATAAATGGATGGGATTTCCATGTCCTCTTTTTCAATGTAGGACCACACATCCAATTCCGTCCAATTAGAGATTGGAAAAACCCGTACATTCTGTCCTAATTCTATTTGACCATTCAGCATATCGAACAATTCTGGTCTTTGGTTTTTTTCATCCCATTGCCCAAAATCATCGCGTACTGAAAAAACACGTTCTTTTGCCCTAGCCTTTTCTTCATCCCGTCTGGCACCACCGATGCAAGCATCAAATTTAAATTCCTCTATGGCATCCAAAAGCGTGGTGGTCTGTAATCCATTTCTACTGGAGTACCTTCCTGTTTCCTCTTTAACCTTTCCTTGATCAATTGTTTCCTGAACGTTCCTTACTATTAATTCAAGCCCAAGCTCCTCGACCAATCTATCCCTAAATTCAACGGTCTCAGGGAAATTATGACCAGTATCGATATGCATTAACGGGAAAGGAATCTTTGCTGGATAAAAGGCCTTTTGGGCCAACCTAACCAAGGTTATAGAATCTTTTCCTCCCGAAAACAATAAAACTGGCTTTTCAAATTGGGCGGCCACCTCTCTCATAATATAAATGGCCTCATTTTCCAATGCGTTTATATGCGATGTATCTTTCATCTATTTAATTCAATTTTAAGTATGTAATCCACATTCCCTATTTTCGAGAACTTTGGTTGGATCAAAATATTTATGTTCGTTTGGTAAGTTTTTTTCTTCTAGGTACATATCTAATTGCCCATCACTCCAATGATAAAACGGACTCACCTTTAAAACCCCATCTTTGCTCAAGCTTAAAATATCAAGGGTATCCCTTAATGCTGTTTGACCTTGTCGTAAGTTGGTAAACCATACATCTGGCTTGATTTCAGCCATAGCCCTTCGAAAAGGCTCTAACTTTACTTGCTTTGTAAATTCATTGTGTTTTGGATCATCAATTCCAGGAATGCCCATAACAACATCCCTATGCGAGCTTGTTTGTCTTGGAACATATAGCTTGATATTGAGTCCAAGTGTTGTAGTTAATTCCTCAGCATGCCTATAGGTATTAGGAGTATTGTAACCAGTATCGCACCATACTACCGGGATGGACTTTCTCACCTCGGTAACCGCATTGAGTATAGCAACTTCATAGGGTCTGAAATTGGTGGTAACCACGGGGTTTTTACCATGTTTCATGGCCCATGAAATAATTTCCTCAGGGGGTATACCCTTGAACTGTATATTAAGTTTTTTGATTTGTTCTTCTGTAAGATCCATTTGCCAATTATTATATTAGAGTAGTGCTCCTAAAATTACTTTCCCCAATTTACCATGTTCCAAATTCTTTCATGAAAGAAATACAATACCATTTTTGTCAAAAAGTCTATTGAGGCGATGGATGCAGCTAATGCCATTTCTCCTGTTAGGAGATAGGAAACCACAAGTGTATCAACCGTACCAACCACTCTCCAACTCAATGCCTTTGCTATACTTCGGACAGGTCTTTCTGACTTCTTATCAGTCTTATAATCGGTCTTTTCGGTTTTCTTGTTTAAAATCAATTGGTCTGCAATCATCGTGAAAAAATTTAAATCTATTTCCCTATCGACTTAGTAGGGTTTGCAAAAATAGCATTAAAATCAGGGAGTACACGTTAAAAAAAGGCTAATATTTAATTTACCCTATAGATTTAGTAGATTTTTAATAAAACTGCTGACATTTTGAGGAATCATTAATAAATTTCAAGGATATCGCCAGAATCATATACAACACCATACCCAATGGACCTAATCGCCGAGAAAAGCAAAAGACTTGAAAACCGTTTTATTTAACGTATTAAATCTTCCAATGTATTGTTACGATACACCTCTAAGGCACTATCCCTAACCTGAAGCATTAATTTATGTACCGAGCAAGCCCCTTCATCAGGACAATCATCACATTTTTCGTAAAAATTAAGACTCACACAAGGGACCATAGCTATTGGTCCTTCAAGAATGCGCATTACATCGGTCATCAAAACCTCACTGGGCTCTTTTATTAAATAATAACCGCCTCCTTTTCCTTTTTTGGAGCTCAACAATCCTGTTTTACGTAAAGACAGCAATATACTTTCCAAAAACTTTTGGGAGATATTCTCATGTTTCGCAATCTCGGCAATCTGTACTGGTTGGCGATTTTCTTTGGATGCCAAATAAGCTAATGCCTTTAATCCGTACTTTGTCTTTTTGGAGAGCATTCAACGAAGATATGAAAATTTAACATTTAACCCTTTCAAGTTTTGGGCAGATCCTTTCAGGTTTTGAAAACCTGACGGCCCTTCATTATTCCAAAGCCTGTTCAATATCCCCAATAATATCGTCAATATGTTCCAATCCAACGGATACCCGGACCGAACCATCTGTAATCCCCACCGATAGTCTTTCCTCAACAGACAATTTGCTATGTGTGGTCGATGCAGGGTGGGTAACTATACTTCTTGAATCTCCAAGATTTGCCGATAGAGACAATAACTTAATTGAATCGAAGAATTTACGTCCTTCCTCTACCCCTCCTTTTACTTCAAAAGCCACTACACATCCACCAGCCTTCATTTGTCTTTTGGCAATTTCATATTTTGGATGTGATTTTAGGAAGGGATATTTTACCCAATTTACTTTTGCGTGCTTTTCCAAGAATTCGGCCAACTTCAGCGCATTTTCACAATGCCGATCAACCCGAACCGCTAAGGTTTCTAAACTTTTAGACAATACCCATGCATTGAAAGGTGAAAGTGCCGGACCCGTAATTCTGGAAAAACGGTATATTTTATCAACCAACTCCTTACTCCCCACGGTGATCCCAGCCAAAACCCTACCTTGACCATCCATTAATTTAGTACCAGAATGAATGACCAAATCAGCTCCAAATTTAATAGGTTGTTGCAAATAAGGTGAGGCAAAACAATTATCTATAATCAATATTAAATTGTGCTTTTTTGCAATTCTTCCCAATACTTCCAAATCCAAAATATCCACTCCAGGGTTAGTCGGTGACTCTGCGTAAATGACTTTGGTTTCTGGAGTAATCAACTCATCTATTGTATCTAGTTCATCAATCTTAAAAAAGCTATGGGTAATATTCCACTTTGGGAAAAAGTTCGTAAGCAAACTATGGGTAGCTCCGAATACACTTCTTGCCGAAAGAATATGATCACCACTGTTCAACAAGGCCGCAAATGTTGAAAAGACGGCTGCCATACCTGAGGCAAAAGCAAATCCGTCTTCAGCACCTTCCATTTTACACACTTTATCAATAAACTCAGAAGAATTAGGGTTTGAATAACGCGAGTAAATATCCCTATCCTTTTCCTCGGCAAAGGAAGCTCTCATATCCTCGGCATCATCAAAAACAAAACTTGAAGTCAAATACAAAGGGCATGAATGCTCCAAATATTGTGAACGTTCTAACTGTGTACGTATCGCTTCGGTTTCAAATTGGTGCTTTTTGTCCATATCAACTTTTTTCCGCTATTCGTAAAATATCCCCAAAAACTCCTCTGGCTGTTACTGCTGCCCCAGCTCCTGCTCCCTGTATGACCAGTGGATGCTCTCCATAAGATTCAGTGTATATCTCAATAATTGAATCTGATCCCTTAACCTGCCCCAAAGCACTTTCTTTTGGAACCGAGATCAACTGTACATCCAGTTTTCCTTTTTCCTTACGCAAATCACCATGTAAATCACCCACATAACGCAAAACGTGATTTGGCTTTTGATTCTTTTTCAGAATATTGAACTTGTCATTGAGCACATCCAAGTTATTCATAAAATCATCAACCGAACCTTTTTGCAGTAATTCCGGAATCAGGTTTTGAATCTTGATATCGGAAAATTCGTTGCTCAAATCCAACTCTCTTGCAAGAATCAATAATTTTCGACCTACGTCATTACCAGACAAATCCTCTCTGGGGTCGGGCTCAGTATACCCTTTTTTCATTGCATCTTTGAGTATAGTCGTAAACGGAGCGCTTACCTCTGAAAATGTATTGAAAATATAACTTAAAGACCCTGAAAATACGCCTTTGATACGCGTAATATTTTCACCAGAGAGATGTAGCAACTTAATGGTGTCGATTAATGGTAGACCTGCCCCAACATTGGTTTCATACAAATATTGTTTTTGATTTTTGGCCAGCTCTTCCCTTAACAATTGATAATAATCGAATCCTAGGGTATTTGCAATTTTATTGGATGAAACCAAGTCAAAACCGTTCTCCACAAACTCAAAGTAATGGGCAACAAAATCTTCACTTGCGGTATTATCCACAGCTATCAAATTTTCAAGATGATGTCTCTTTGCAAAGTCAAAAATATCGGCTATGGTATAGGCAATGCCCTTATCCTTTATAGCTGTCTTCCAATTTCTTGGAATTCCTTTCTGATTGAACAAAACTTTTCGGGAATTCGCCACTGCAAAGACATTAAGATCTATGTCTTTTCGTTTTTCAATGGTCTTACCCGATTTTAAAATTTGGTCAACCAATGTCCCGCCAACATTACCATGGCCAAAAATGGCTATGTTCACTTTTTTACTTATTCCGAATATTTGTCCGTGCATTACATTCAATGCCTTGTGCAAATCTCCCTTTTTGACCACCAAACTTACATTCTTCCCAGAAACCGTATTGTTAAACAATAAAGGCACTATCTGATTTTTGATCAATGCATTATAAGGTTTGTGAAATGTACTTAAATCCTGACCTATGATCGAAATAACCGAAACATCGCTCACAACCGTAATTCTATTGATATCTTTGGATTGAAAGTCATTGGTAAATTCACGCTGCAATGCAATTTTAGCTCTTTGCGAGTCATTGGCATTAACCACCAAACCTATTCCCCGTTCCGAAGAGCCTTGGGAAATTATACTTACACTAATATTGTTTTCCCCGAGCGATCTAAAAATACGTGCATCAATCCCAACCTTGCCAAGAAGGCCTCGCCCTTCTAAATTTATCAGTGCGACATCTTCAATTACCGATAAGGATTTTATTCCTTCTTTACTGGTCTTGGCACTTATGAGTGTTCCTTCACTATCCTTATTAAAGGTATTGAGGATTCTTAATGGTATATTTTTTTCAATTAAGGGGATTATGGTCTTGGCATGTAAAATTGTTGCTCCAAAATTTGCTAATTCATTGGCTTCGCCATAAGACAGCTCTGCAATTCGTTTTGCCTCAGCAACATAATCAGGGTTAGCCGTAAAAATTCCATCAACATGGGTATAATTTTGCAACTCTTGAGCATCTAAGTAATTGGCCAACATTGCTGCCGAATAATTGCTGCCATTCCTACCTAAGGTCGTAGTTTCATTATCTAATGTAGACGCAATGAATCCTGTTACAACGGGAACGGAATCATGTCCTAAGTGGGTAAATTCACGAAGTACATTTTCCTTTGAAACCGATTCAATAACATGTGCATCCCCAAAAGTGTTATCGGTCTTGATTAATTTTCTGGAATCCATCAAGACAGCATTAACTCCTTTCCCTATCAACAGTTTGGTTATCAACTTTGCCGAAATCAATTCTCCATAGGCCAAAACCTGATCTCTTATTTTTGCGCTATAATCACCAAGCAGCGAAACCCCTTCAAACAATTTGAACAAGGCCTGATACTCTGGAGACAAGTTTACATTTTTATAGGTATGTGTTTGGTATGCTTCAAAAGCTTCAAAATCCTTGGTATATTCTTCACCATTCGCCGCTTTCTCCAAAATGGCCTCTAGCTGATCCGTAGCTTTCTCGCGAGCAGACAATATCACTGCAATATTTTCACCTTGCCCTACTTTTTCGGTTATAACATCCAAGACCCTTTCCAGGCCTTCTCCGTTACTAAGTGATTTGCCCCCAAATTTCAGAACCTTGATACGTTCTGATTTTCCGTTTTTGTTGAAAACCCCGTTAAGGAGTTTTTGTATTTGCTCGAATTCTATTAAAAATGCATCATGGCCATGTAGCGATTGAACTTCACCATAGGTAACATTACTTTTCGCTTGCGCCAATTGCCTAAAGGTTTCTTTATTCTCTTTGGCTGTAAAAAAGAGATCAGAATCTACTCCAACGATATGAATATTAGTATTGCTATTCTGAAGGTTTATAAAAGCCTCCTCACCATTTCTAGTAACATCAATCGTCTTCAATAACTGGTTCATTAGTTTGTATGCCGACAATTGAAAACGATCTTTTAACTTTTCGCCATGGTGCATCAACCAGCTTTCTACGTTAAAAACCTGAAGTTCCTCATTGGTGCTTCTTTTAAAGCGTTCTTTGAAAGATTCTGGAGTTCGGTAACATAGCATAGCATGCATGCGGGCATCGTGCACTGGTTGCTTTGAATTCGTCAAGAATTGCTCTTGAATTTGACAATTGGCAATTAACCAGTCCGTCGATTTCCAATCAGAAGCCACAGGAATCAAGTGAGTGACCAATTTTGGATTTAATGCAGCCATTTCCCAAGCGATTCCCCCACCAAGGGAACCTCCTATCATGGCAAAAAGTTTTTCAATTTTCAATTCTTTAAGCCCCAATAAAAAAATCTTGGCGATATCCCCTGCTACAAAATCCTTATAATTCTCAATTACAAAGCCATCAAAACCGTTCCCAGGTATATTGAAGGCCATAATTGTGTATTTATTGGTATCAATACATTTGCCCTCTCCTATTAGGGCAGACCACCAACCATCAGCTCCCGTAACATTTGAATTTCCGGTCAAGGCGTGATTCACCAAAACAATTGGTGCATCATTTAGTGGTTTCCCAAATAGCTGATAGGAAAGGGAAATATCTTGGGAAACACCGCTTAAGGTGGTGTATTTTTTTATTTCTAATCGATGTAACATGATCTAAGCTTTTAGACCTGTCAGGTTTGTGTAGCCTGACAGGTCTTTCAACATTTTTTTATGCAATAACTGATTTATCAATGGTGGCAAAAGCCTGTTCTAAATCAGATTTTAAATCTTCAAGATCCTCAATCCCTACAGACAAACGAATCAAATCCTGAGTAACCCCAGTTGAAACCTGGGCGGCCTCATCCAATTGCTGGTGTGTAGTACTGGAAGGGTGAATTATCAGTGATTTTGTATCTCCAATATTTGCCAATAGAGAGAATAGCTTGGTTTCATCGGCAATCTTCTTGGCAGATTCGAAACCACCTTTTACGCCAAAAGTAACTAGCCCGCTTTGACCCTTTGGCAAATATTCCTTGGCCAGGGCATGATACTTGCTTGATTCTAATCCGGGATAATTCACCCAAATAACCTCATCACGGTTTTCTAACCACTGTGCCAAGGCCAAGGCATTTTCACTATGTTTTTTTATACGGATTTCCAAAGTTTCCAGGCCTTGTATAATTTGAAAGGCGTTAAATGGGCTTAACGCCGCTCCATAATCTCTAAGACCTTCAATACGTGCCTTGATAATAAAGGCCAATGGCCCTACCGCATCATGATAAATTAA
>JAGLKG010000385.1 GCA_023141835.1 Maribacter sp.
TGGTCGAAAACTAATACCTTGGCATGAGATTTGAAGTTATAGTGTTGAAGTTATGCATGAGGACATTGGTGCAGTAACCCAAACGCTAAAGGCAGTGCATGATTTGGTAGAAGGGTATTAAAAAAAATCGGTTGTGGGCCGATTTTTTTTAATTTATAACCCTAAAAGTCAAGTTGATACGTTCTTTAATGGGTTTTGCCGTTTTGGGTAATTGATGATGCCAATAATGTTGTGTTTCCCCTTTCATCAATAACAAGCTACCATGCTCTAAAAAGATTTTATGCTTACGACTTTTATCTTTTTTATGTCGCAAGTGAAAGGGTCTTTCCTGCCCCAGACTAATAGATGCTATCGTTGGATGTTGACCCAGTTCTTTTTCATCATCTGAATGCCAACCGTTGCTATCTCTTCCATCTCTGTACAAATTCAAAAGACATGAATTGAATTTGATATTCGTTTCCGATTCTAATTTATGTTTGATTTCAAGTAATTCCTTGCCGAATTGGTGAGGATGCATGGTGATGTTGGAATACCTGTATGGTTTTGAATTACTACTAAAAAATGCAGTTAGCCTAGGTTGTTGATATACTTTGCCGTAAACTTTGATTTCGTCTTGTTGCCATGGAACGGTATTTCTTAGAAAAGTAAAATATTGAGTCGCTTTGGTACATTGTAAAAAATCGGGGAAATAAGTAATATCACTATCTGCCAGATTCAGTGTGATCTTTTTCGGCATTTGCTGTGACATTATTTCAATACAGTTTTTAACTGTTTTCTATATTCCGATGGGTTTTGACCCGTAAAGGCCTTAAAGGATTTATTAAAATGTGAAAAATTATTAAATCCACATTCAAAGCAGACTTCTGTAATACTCATATGCTTTTCTGTCAATAATTTGGAAGCATGGACCAATCTCCGTTCATTCACAAACTGAACGAAGGTTTTATTTGTTATTTTTTTAAAATACCTACAAAACGAAGGCACGGTCATACTTACCATATCCGCTATTACTGCCAATGGAATATCTTCCTGAAAATTTGATTTTACATAATTAAAAATAGTATTAATACGATCATTATCCTTAATCTCTGTCTCAAGTGAAAACCCCTCAGCATTCAATACCTTGAATTCATTAGAAAATGAAAGCTCATTGAGTATGTCTAAAATGGATAATAAACGCTCAAAATCGGTTTGATACTGCAAATGCTCCATTTTATCGCCAAGTTTTTTTTTGGTGCTGCCAGAAAATGCAATACCGCCTTTGGCCACTTCAAATAGATTTTGGATTTTTCTCATTTCAGGGATGTCGAAGAAATCGTTTCCTAGGAAATCAGTTTTCATTTGAACCACTGTCTCGCTTTTGTTTCCCGTAAACTTATCGGTAAAACCACAATGGGGGAGATTACTGCCAATTAACATCAAATCTCCATCTGTGTAGTAAGAGATATGACTGCCTATTCTTCTTTTTCCTGCTCCGCCATTTACATAGACCAATTCAATCTCGGGATGGTAATGCCAAATATGGTCTGTGTTTTTTTTAGACGCATCAAATTTCTGATACGTGTACGAATGCCCAAAATCGGGTTCTATAGCTTCAAAGGCTGGTTTATTTTTTAGCATTTATCATTGAATTACAATGTAAAGATAATCTAGGTTCTTTTATCAATTCTCTACAAAATTACCTAAAATATATTCTATATTACCCCTTAACAATTAATTAACCTACTTGTTAGTTAAAATAACATATAAATTGGAAAATCGTGATGTAGCAGTGCTTTGATTCTTTCGGTAAGTTTGTCCTGTAAATTAATACTTGATAATACTTAATTATTAAAAATATAAAAATATGAGAGCAACAATTAGCAGAATGCCAACAGAAGCACGAAAGAATTCATTCTTTTCAACCTTTAAAGACAGTAAAAGAGTTCGATGGGCCGCTTATAGAACTTATAATCGTTAAATAAAAATCATTACATTATTGTAGTAAGAGATAGTGATGACACCTATCGCGAGAATATTGTTGTTAATTAAGTTGGTTTAATCTTGGGAAAAAAGGATCCGAGAGGCTCCTTTTTTATTTGAGGTATTTTTGCATCCTATCCCTTTTGTATTTGGGTAGAGCAGTATTGGAAATAGCCAGCTTAACAATGCCCAAATCTTTCTTTTTGGCATATAGTAATTCGTAAAACTGTTTAATGGTAAGG
>JAGLKG010000386.1 GCA_023141835.1 Maribacter sp.
CCTTCAACTGAGATGTCTCTTTTTGCTTCAAAGGGCAGGCCGATGTATTTGGCTTGCCAATCTTCGTTTTTCAAAAGTCCTAATTCAAAATTGGAGATAGTACTCCAAGCAGAACGATTTTTGTCTTGATCACGGAACATTACCTGCCAATAGCCACTCTGCCTTGATTTTAAGGGTGTCCCGTTATACTTGATCCAGTTGGATTGATTGGAATCTACCTCTCCGCTATCCCACAAATCAGCTTTGTTTGGTAAGAGATTGGGGCTGCTTGCAACCACAATTCTATAAGCCGTTTGGGAAGTAGCCTGCTTCGATACCGGAAGTTTCCAAGAAAAAGTGGGTTTATTGTTGTAGTGACCTATAGGGTTTTTAAACCCTTCACTAATGACCAAACTGTTAGGGGCTTCATTTTGCGGAAGGGAGGAGCCAAAAGAATAAATAAATATTCCAGCAGCCAGGGCAAGTAAAATTTTAAAAACTAGTTTTGTGTTCATGCAATTTTTTTGATTTGGATTGAAAGGTCATATAAGCCCATATAAATCCATCTAGTGGAATATTTCTACTATTACACATGTTTTTTTCGCTTTATAAACAACCTATTCTTGTATTTAATGACGATTCTAAAAAATCAAAACCATCAAGGGGAATTGTTGTTGAGCTGTTCGCTAACCAATCCTACGAAAGTCACTTTTTTTTCTTTGTAAACCGTCCTGTTCTTTCCTGCTATATACCTTAATTTTTGTAACGGATGGTGCCCCGAAATGAAGAATGGTTTTCAAGACTTTATAGAAAATATTAGACGACTTTGTCATCTTGGCACCCAAGCTTTAGAGATGGAATATTTTTACGAAGTGTACGAGGTTTTGGTTGAAACTGGTCGATGTACGGATCTTTTCATTTCAATTGAAATTGGTAGTTCATTCCTGGTGTTTTAAAGATGTTTTTCCTAGATTATCACGGGTTTTTACAATTTCGAATATCTATAAAATAGTGCTATTGCTTTTATCAGATTAAATGAAATCAAGTCATTTAAAAGGTTGCTTAGATTTCTATAGAACGTTGAAAGCATTGAATTTAAAAAGGATAGGGGATGGGCAGTTCGATCCTGCAACAACGAATTCTCAATCTTACCAACTTTATAAAGGCCAACAAAGAGACAATCAAAATTCAATATGGTTTTTTGCAGCGCAATTAAAATACCCATAACAACGAGGATAATTTCTCCAATTGCATAAATGAGATATTTACTGAACTTATTTTCAGTCAGCAATCCTTTTCTGATTTTTCTAAAGAATTTAATCATGGATTAATTTATCAACTTCAGATTCTATCATTTCAATTAAAGACACCATTTCTTTTCTTAATGCAATACCTACAGATATTAATGGTTTTCCATTAAGCAGTACTATTGATAATCGGTTTCTATATTTAGGTGATTTGAATTCCTTTAAATAGTTATCCTTATCATGCAAAGTTTCGATTTCGTTTCTTAATCTTAATCCAAATTTTGATTCAACAAGCATTGTCTCATCATTAACGAAATGTTCCATTGAATACCGTGCTGCAAAATTCATAATAAAAATCTCATCTTCTAAATAATCGTTAACCAATTCCTTAAATTGAGAAATTCTATTTTTTAAAGTATCACTAGCGATAAGCTGAATTTTTCCTGAATTTATTAGCGAATTATAAATACCGAAAGATGGGTTGTATGTCCAATTAAAATTTGCCTTTAGGTACAATGAATCTAAACTAGAAAGTGAATAATTGGAGATATCTGAAAATAGAATTTGGTTTATGGCATCATTTCTAATTAACTGAAGTGCATGTATATCATCAAATTTTTGAAGATTTTCCAGAAACTCCGAATGTAAGCTTTCAAGAGATTTTACTTCCTCAATTTTTAATATCTTACTTTGATTCCAATTATTAATTTGCAGAGCGATCAAAATTCCAATAACGACAAGAACAATTTCTCCAACAGCATATTTTAGATACTTTCCAGTTTTATTGCTTTCCATAAGGTCGTATCGTATTTTTCTAAATAATGTTATCATTGGTTATTGGTTGGTCCCGATAGCTATCGAGATGAAGGCTGATGTTAAGTATAGCAAGCGTAGCCTGCCGATAGGTGTCTATGGTTTGAATACGGCTTGTGTGCCCAGCATGGACATTTTTTTGATTATTGAAAGATAATCAAATTCATCTAGAGAGTGCAAGTCTCTTATGGGCAGAGTAACGCTTAGAACCATTAGTAAGTAGCAAGGTTGTCAGTTGTGAGACTGGAAAGATGGGTTACGAACCGCCGTATACGAGACCCGCTTGGCTTGTCCTGAGCGACAGCCGAAGGGTACGGTGGTTTGAGAGCCGCAGTCCGTTCATGCTTTGGGGTCAGGGGTGGAGCCGCCTACTCAATTGTTGGTCGTTTTTAAATTAAATTCTTCATCTTATCATAATGGATTTATTCTGCATTAAGCACTGACCAGTGTGCATGCACGACCTTCCAATCGTTATCCATTAATGCATATACAGAAGTTGCTTTCCACTTTGTTTCTGGGGTATTATCCGAGCTATAGGGATGGTACTGGAGGGTGATAATGGCCATGTCTTGATACACCTGAACCTTAGGATTAATAACCTCATATCGGTGTTTAGAAATCGCACCAATACTATCCAATCTTGCTGTGTATGCACGCATGGCTGGCAATCCATCAATTCGATTACGAGCTCCTAAATAGGTAACTTCATCATCATAATGTTTTGTAAAACCTGTAAAACTTCCCGCTGCATAGCTGTTGAACGCGTCTTTTTCTTTCTCTAGTATAAGTTGCTCAATTTCAACCGATGATTTTTCTAGCTCCTCATTATTTCCCACAGTATTTTTTTTGGGCATATTGCACGCGCATAAAAAGAATAGAATAATCCAGATGTTAATTAACTTTTTCATAATAGATGTATTTAAAGATTAGAATCCACTTCACTTTATGAGCAAAACACAATTAACATGACCAGCAACGACAGAGCTAAAATCTGTAGGCTTGCCGTTTGAAAAGTATCTATTGCAAATATTCTATGCAATTAGCTCATAGGCCTATGAATTTTTAGCGAAGGTTGGCCACCGTTGAATTATTTCTCAAGTTTTATAAATTTCAAAGTTACCTTGAGGTTATCCAGCCAGGTGGATTTAGCTCCATTTTCATAGTATTCTTCAATCATGGATAAATACAAAGTGTCAGATTCAATTGTTAATTCATATATCCCTCTTCCTCCTGAATAAGCTGGTACTTTTGCTATGATTGGAAATGTTAGCAGTGTTGAGTCCGTTGCTTCATACCTTCCAGTATTAGTTGAAAAGGATTTGTAAGCCTTTATAATTTCATCAATGGTTGGATTGGATGCTTCCTTAAATGTTTCACGATGCCCAGATCCTGTAACATTTGTTGCGGAATAATATCCATCCGAAAAAATCCAAAGACTGGGTTGAGGGCTTTTTGTTACATGAGTTGTGTCTGAAAATTCCATCTTTCTTTCTATTACTGTCCATATTCCTTCCAAATTGTTGGATAAAGAATCAACATTTTTTTCAGCACAACTTGAAAAAAGAAATAAGGATAAAATCAATGTAATTAATAAAAATTGGATGCTTTTCATTATTTAATCTTATAATGGTAGCTAACGGAAGTCTGTGCATTAACTAAATTTCAAGCTCTCAGAATCCGTATTTGATTTTTTTCTCAGATACCTCCCCGAATACACTCCTATTCAAAATAGGATATTGCGCAGTCTGACGGTTTGACTATAATTTCGTTGTGGAAAATGTCGGAGACTTTTCCGCTGATAAATTATTATTTAAAGTTAGTAATTTTGATTGAACTTAAATGTAACAATGAATTATAGCCTTTGTATGTACCCAGCATGGCTATCTTTTAACTACAGAAATGTAGTCAATTAATCTAGAGGGTACAAATCTATTATGGGCAGCGGTTACCGTTGTTAGTGGCGTTAGTTTTTTATTTTCAGTTCAGTGTATTTTTTATTCCCACAATAGATTTCCGCTTTCATTTCAGTCAAATCTATTTTCCGCAACTTTAAGTCAGTCAAAATAGTTCCGTCTTGTTCACAATCTTTATTATAATCCATTTCCGCATACTTGCCCAAGTCCGATGTGTTTGTCATTCGTAATTTGTCACCATAATCGGTTTCGGCAATGAATAAAATCAGAGAGTCCTTTCTTTTTTTATTCAATTCGGTCAGATTTTTAATTTTGACAATACTAGGCCAAACTTCTAAACTTTGTTTTTCAATTATCGCTTTTCTCAAATTGTACATTTCAATCGGTTCATATTCCACACATTCGCTGTCTTTTTCCTGTCCAAAAAGTATGACTGGAATCAACATTAAAAAAAGCAATATGTTTTTCTTTATGTACTTCATTCAAATTAACGCCAACTACAGCGCTAAACCCCTCAATACTTCGGGACAGGCTCCGTGCTGTGATTTCTATGGAAATATAGTGAAATTGTGTTAGTGTTAGGAAATCTTACTTTTCGTTTGTGCGGGAATAGGAAAGCTT
>JAGLKG010000387.1 GCA_023141835.1 Maribacter sp.
TGCTATTGGTGAGATTGTATTGGTAGTAGTTGGGATTTTGATTGCTTTAAGCATCAATAATTGGAATGAATATCAAAAGCAAAGGGTATTAGAACGAGAAATCCTTAACAATCTATCGATTAATTTGGAGAGAAACGTTAAGTTGATTGAAAGTCGATTAGAGGTCATTTTCGAGTTTAATAATTCAAGTAACGTCATTCTTTCGATTATCGAAAAGAAAGACGAATACGCTGATTCTTTAAAAACTCACTTTGACAACGTAAGGTTACTGGGCACATTCGGCATGTTTCTTCCAGAAGATGGGTACGAATCTCTAAAAGATGCTGGCTTTGACATACTGATAAACACATCCATAAAAAGCGAAATCCAGACCTTATTTGAAGTGACTTACCCCACCGCAATGCATATAATAAAGGGGTTTGAAAACTCAAACCCGACTGAACAAGACTATATAAGTAAGAATTTCATATTTGAGCCTGGTGCCCCAACTTTAATCCCATTAGATTATGGAAATCTCCTTAAAGATAATTATTATTTGGGTTTAATAATCCGCAAACAAAGATATAGAAGTTGGCATTTTGAACTCTTAGATAAGTGCCTTATTGAAAGTAAAAGATTACTTGATAACATTGAAAATGAATTGAGTAAGACCTAAAGAGAATTCTCAAAGTGCTGAAACCAGCTCTGCGAAGTTTGCAACTTCGTAGCCATATAAGTTACCCCAACCAACCCTCTCTATCTAAACTTCTATATATGATGGCTTCGCCAATGTGGTCACCATTTACTTCCAATGCGTTTTCCAAATCAGCAATGGTCCGTGCTACTTTCAAAATACGGTCATAGGCTCGGGCAGAGAGGTTAAGCCGTTCCATGGCATTTTTTAAAAGGCTTTTTGAAGCATCATCCAACTTGCAATATTCTCGAATTTGTTTGGTATTCATTTGAGCATTGTAATGTACGTTTTCAAATTCCTCAAAACGTTTGGTCTGCAGTTCACGAGCAGTGGTTACCCTTTTCCGAATCTCAACACTACTCTCCCCTTTTCTGTCTTCAGAAAGCTTTTCAAAGGGTACAGGTGTAACTTCAATATGAATATCGATTCGGTCTAACAACGGGCCTGAAATCTTACCCAAGTAGCGTTGCATTTCGGCCGGGGAAGAAGTCACAGGGGCGTCAGGGTCATTGAAGTAGCCGCCTGGACTAGGATTCATACTGGCGACCAACATAAAACTGCTTGGATAGGTTACTGTAAAGCGTGCTCGGGAAATGGTCACTTCACGATCTTCCAAGGGTTGCCGCATCACTTCCAGGACACCTCGTTTAAACTCTGGAAGTTCATCTAAAAACAAAACACCATTATGGGAAAGCGATATCTCTCCGGGTTGTGGATACGCTCCCCCACCTACCAACGCGACATCGGAAATGGTGTGGTGTGGGCTTCTGAAAGGGCGTTGACTCATCAATCCCATGTTCTTGACCTTACCCACCACACTATGTATTTTAGTGGTCTCCAAGGCTTCATGTAACGTCATGGGAGGCAAGATAGAAGGTAGTCTTTTTGCCAACATGGTCTTACCAGCTCCAGGAGGACCAATCAAAATAATATTATGCCCCCCTGCAGCTGCAATTTCCATACATCGCTTAATGCTTTCCTGACCCTTGACATCTGAAAAATCAAATTCTGGAAAATCCAAGTTCTTGTAGAATTCTGCCCGAGTATCAATTATGGTTTGTTCCAAGGGTTTTCCCGTGTCAAAGAACTCAATCACTTCCTTGATATTTTCGACTCCATATACCTTTAAACCTGAAACTATGGCGGCTTCCTTTGCATTTTCCAAGGGCAGGATAAATCCCGTGAAACCTTCTTCCCTGGCTTTTATTGCAATGGGTAGTGCCCCGGTAATGGGATGTATACTGCCATCCAAGGACAGTTCACCCATAATCATGAATCGGTCTAAATTTTCGGATTGTATCTGGCTCGACGCTGTTAAAATACCCAATGCCAATGTAAGGTCATAGGCAGAACCTTCTTTTCGAAGGTCTGCAGGTGCCATATTGATGGTGATTTTTTTACCAGGAATCCTGTAACCATTATTCAACAAGGCAGCAGCAATACGATAATTGCTTTCTTTTATGGCATTATCAGGAAGACCAACCAAATGATAACCCACCCCCTTATCTACATTTACCTCAACGGTTATTGTCGTTGCCTCTACCCCAAATACCGCACTGCCAAAAACTTTTGTAAGCATAAGCGTTATTCTTCTGTAGGCCTAAATGTAAGTAAAGATTTTGAGGTTTCCTTGATTTCCTTTTCATTCATTAACATCTTTC
>JAGLKG010000388.1 GCA_023141835.1 Maribacter sp.
TGTGAATATTTGCAATTAATTTCAAGTAATGAGAAAAATATATGTGTTGATATTCAGGCGACTACCTTTTTCATGACTGCTATTATTGTCTAAAAATATTCCTAATTTTAACAGATGCGACAGAACCAAGTATATAGAGTGAATAAGATCATGTTAATTGTTGGTCTGGTGTTGACAGGCTTGTTGTGTGTTACATGTGTGGATGATAGAAAAGTAGCCCCACTTGTGTTACAGGCGCTTGACTATATGGAGAATCCTATTGATATTCCGAATCCGGACAGAGGCGCCTATAGAGGCCGATGGCAGAATATATCGCCGAATTCGGTTAATGAGACCAATTCGCCTTTTGGTATTACGCCTGAAGTAGATCACCGGGTTCCGGTTGACGCAAATTCTGTGCTATATCATGGAAGACAGGTGCCGCCTGTGGAAGGTGATGATATCGAAGAGACTCAATTTTATAATGGTGTTAATCAAAACACTAACCCATACGTTGGCGGTACCGGGGTCTCTGCCCTTCCTTCCATATCATTTATGTGTTTTGACTTGTGTAACTTTTCCTCGAACGCGTTCCTCTCGGCGAAAGATGCTTTTGGTTACAAGGATGATGGATTGTTTGCAGACCCGGGCACCGGAGCTACAAGAACAGGAAAAACTCAACCTTTAACATCGTTTGCGCTTGATTATATAAGAGGCCTGCTTCAGAAGGTGAGAGATGGTAACGGCGTAGCCTTTGTGAAATTTTCTTATGACGGCAACGGGTTTAATTATATTGAATCCCATAAGTATCCCCACCTAAACCTCACTCAAGGACTCATACATGGACCTGAGCCAACATTCGTAACTGATAATAATCCATTGGCCATGTGTAATGTAGCCGATTATGAGGACAAAAGCTGGATACAATATCATATTTGGCAGCTTAAACCCATTTTCCATGAATTCGAAGACATCATCATGTGTGTTAAAACGGGGATGCTTGGTCCATGGGGCGAACAGCACTCATCACCTGAAGCTCAAAGTGTAGATGCTTACAAGATGCTTTTGGATGCATATCTGGACGCTGTACCCGCTTCGCGTGCGCTTTTAACACATGCGGGCGGATTTCTGGCATGGTATAACGAAACGTATGGGACCACCTATACTTTTACTAATATAGACGCCATGCCGATTCCACCAAAGGGCTCGTCGGAGGGGCGTTTTGGTTTTTTCAATGATAGTTATGCGGCTGGAAGTTGGGGTGACAATGGCTCGATTTCCGAAGGGAATCCTATGATCAATAGCAGATACGGTAGTAGTACATATGATCGTTATAGAGTTATCAAGTGGTTCAATAAGCAAAACCAAATCTATCAAGGTGAAGGTGGTATCGGCAATAATGTTTTTGGCACTATGCCGGGCGCTATTTTGGAAGCCCAACAGCTCCGGACAAGTAATTTGAATATGAGACACGGTAGATATAACCGGTGGAATGATTTTATTTATAATGAAACAAATATCACTACACTAATTACGTTCCCAGCCAATGGCACAGAAGAATCCCCCCCTTACAGTGGGGAAACTAAAACGGCATTTTTTGACCCGGTATATGACGGCAAAACTGGTCTAGAATATTTTCGGGACAGAATAGGCTACCGATTAGTGTTGCGGGAAGCTAATGCAAGTGAATGGGTAGAACAGAATGGTACCCTCATGTTCGAGGGGAAGATCCAAAATGTCGGCTTTGGTAATGTCGTAAACGAGAAAAAGGTGTCGGTTATTCTGAAGTCCAAAAATGGTTCTAACTCTTACGTGGCAGTTACGAACCTTGATGCAGGAGATTGGCTGACCGCTGAAAACGGGGACGGCAGGCCAAACAATACTGCTGCATGGCGTGATTTGAACTTCTCAATTAATATAGGCGAATTTGGTGAGGTGCCTCGTGGTGACTATGATATTTACTTGAAGATCAATGATCCTAAAGAAACTAGCACTAACAAGCGTTGTATACAGTTTGCGAATCACAATATTTGGAATACTTCCCTTGGTGCAAACTTAATTGGTTCGACTACAGTTGCCCCCTAGGAAGCTACAAATGAAGGGATTAAAAATTTCCTTGCATTGCGGACAAAAATACCCGATTTAAGCCCAAGCTTAACAGCAAAATACATCTATGACGGAATTAACGAAAGGGACTTGAAAAATGAAATGAATAGACTTGTCATAGCACGGTTCTGTCGCATCTGTTAAAATTAGGGCTATTTTTAGACAATAATAGCAGTCATGAAACAGGTAGTCGCCTGAATATCAACACATATATTTTTCTCATTAATTGAAATTAATTGCAAATATTCACAGATGCGACAGAACCATTAAACATCTCTATATTGAAAAATAAAGATTTAGCAAAAAAAATAAAAGAGTTAAGAAAGCGAAGCGGAATATCACAAGAACTATTAGCAGAAAATTCAGGGTTAAGTTTACGAACAATCCAAAGAATTGAAAATGGGGAAACTCAACCAACTGGTGATTCCATTAAAAGGTTATCTAGTGCTTTAAATGTTACATAAGTGGTTCTGACTGGGCAGTATCATTGGCCGGTTTATATGAATTGGATGATGAGTATTTTATTTTTGAAATTAATGAATAAGAAACAAAATATCCCCCTTTGCCTACTTGACGATGTGCTGAATTAATCGATATTATTTCATTAATGGTTTCGGATTTTTGATATAGATGGTCTTTCTAACTTCTTTACCTTTATTAGTCCATTCGCCTAGTGCATTTTTTTCTTCTTCTGCAATTTCTCTTATTTGACTTACAATTTCAGGGTATTTATCAGCAACATTGATTGTTTCACTGGGGTCGGTGCGCAAATTATATAATTCAATATGGCCCAATGTTGGAGTATTGCCATAACAAGCTTTTTTTATATTTTCACGTTCTTCCTTTGAGTAAGTCCCTTGTAAATTTAATTTCCAGTCACCATACCTTACTGCTTGAAGATATCCAACATGCCAGTAGAAATAGGGTCTTGGTTTCTGTTTTATTTCGGGATTAAAAAAGGAATTTGAAATATCAGTTCCATCTCTTTTTACCTTATCACTAAGCTGAATATTTGCTATTTTAGTGAATGTGGCAAAGAAGTCAATAACTGATCCTGGAGAATTACATGTAGTTCCAGGTTTTATTTTACCTGGCCACCAGGCAATACAAGGTACACGAACACCACCTTCATGTATTTGTCCTTTTCGTCCTTTCAGGATACCATTACTTGCCCCCCAATTCGGCGCGCCACCATTATCGGAAGTAAAAATCACCAGGGTATTATTAGCAATACCCTCATTTCTGAGATAATTTAGAATTTCACCTGTTGACCAACTAATTTCAGCAACAGATGCGCCAAATCCCGATTTTGGATTGCTCGTTTGTTCGTAAAATTGTTGGCGTGCGGCTACTGGATTATGTGGCATTGTATGTGCTAAATACAGAAAAAATGGTTTCTTCTTATTTTCCCCAATCCATCTAATCGCTTCATCAGTATAGCGTTTTGTAAGTGTTGACTGGTCGAAAGCTTTATGTTCATTAAGTTGTTCAATAACTGTTCCGTTCCTTAAGAGGGGTAAGGGTGGATCTTTTCTTTGTTTATTCTCCATATCGTTTGAATATGGCAGACCGAACCAGTAATCAAATCCATGTTTAATAGGAAGAAATTCCGGCTGATCTCCCAAATGCCATTTGCCAATAATTGCAGTGGAATAACCTCCCATCTTTAGAGCCTCTGGCAAAGTAGTTTCTTTCGGATTTAGCCCTTTTTGGGCCATAGGAAAAAGCACCCAACGATTTCTGGCATCCAAATCCATATCAACACGTCGCGCATAACATCCTGTCATCAAACCAGCGCGGGATGGGGTACATACTGGAGCTCCGGCGTAAAAGTCGGTAAACCTAACTCCCTCTGTGGCCATCTGATCAATTTCCGGAGTTCGATTCCACATCGAACCATAACTTGATAAATCTGCATAACCAAGATCATCGCAAAATATTACGATGATATTAGGAGGAGTAGATTTATTTTCTGCATTTAAATTACTTGAGGGACCAACTAACATTAGAAATAGTAAGAAGTAATAATTCATTTTATCCAGTTTTAATATCGTTTTAAAATCCGTGGTGGAAACTATGTGTCTTCACATTAAAAAGACAAATGCTTCCCGTTTTCAATTTTGCACATAACGCCCCGCTAAACGCAGTGACGTCCTGGATTTTGAATTGTTTTGTATCGAAGATACATATAAGATTTAAAAAACAGTAAGGACGTTGCCAAATGGTTCTGTCGCATCTAAAGTACGCAAAAATCAAATCTTATATATTGGACTTGCAACAAAAAAGTGGACAATTAGATAAGAGTCATACTACTATTTTTTGGCTAGAAATTTCCATTTCAATTTTCTTCATTGTTTGCACTTAAAGTTGACTGGCTGAGTACCAAACTCAAGTCAAATCTTTGGAAGATTTAATTTGTCGTTT
>JAGLKG010000389.1 GCA_023141835.1 Maribacter sp.
GAACTTAAAGTAAAATGCTTTACTTACTGATAGTGTAAATATATAATTTGTGTCATTTCAAACCAATATAATTGCTTCGAAATCTCATGAAGTACCGAAACCTATATTACTTATTACAATTTTATGTTGTCATAATCTATAGGTCAAGATAGATAAGGGTACCAACTGTAGTTTTTGTAGTCTCAATGATTAATCAAAAAGTAGCTGTATGACTCTTAACTAAACGTCCACTTTTTTGTTGCAAGTTCAGTCGATACGAAATATACTATGTAGAACGCCTTGAGCAGGTCGAACTTCACCTTGTGGAAAAGCGTGCCGGCCGTGGGGGATTCCGTATAACGGCACCGCGAACATTGCCGGGAATGGGGCGACATGCCATTGCAGCTCCTATCGTGCCCACATTTAGGGCACTTGTAGCCATTGCCCCATTTGAGTTCCGCCAAATGCGACATGCAGCTCTCCGTATCCGGAAACTTGTCCCGGAAATCGAAAAGCGAAAGGCTTTTGAATCTTTGCTCCATATTTTGAATAGTTGTTTGCCCAAATTTACTACTTTGAACGTTAATGGTTAGGTGCCTAAGTCAATAATACTATTTCCAAACAGTCTCTAAAACGGATACCCTATAGCGAAATTGAATATCAAATTGTTCGGTCCGCCTCCAAAAAAGGGAACACGGGTTCGCTGGCCATCGGGCAGATAGGGTATTTGAACGGGCGATGCCATATCCAAACGGATGACAAAATTCTGGATATCGAAACGCAATCCGAATCCGACCCCTACGCCCAATTCCTTTGCCCAAGTTTTACCGAACGTACCCTTCGCATAAAGTTCGTCGGTAATACTGGTTGGATCCGGCGTTTTGTTTTTACCTGTAAGCCAAACATTGCCTGCATCTGCGAACAACGCTCCTTTAAGGTACGAATATAACGGGAAGCGGTATTCGAGATTTGCCTCTAATCGTACATTGCCCGATTGGTCATAAAATGAGGCTACACCAGTGACATCCGAGGTAAAACTCCCCGGGCCCAATGAGCGTATCTTGAAGGCCCGAACACTATACGGGCCGCCCGAAAAATACTGTTTTACAAAGGGCAATGTCGTGGAATTTCCATAAGGTATCCCAAATCCTGCAAAGACCCTTGAGATCACGGTCTGTTCGTTGCCCACTTTCCAATAATATCGAAAATCAACATCGAACTTGGCATATTGGGCGTAGGGTTGCCCTAAGAAATTTGGTTTTCCGCCGCTTACCAGATTTAATAGATTTCCCGCAATATCGAGATTGGCATTCACATAGATCGGCGTTTTTCTGCCGGTATCGACCAGTTCGTTATAGGTAAAGGAATAGTTCAATCCTGCTATAAACTGCTGCTCGAAACTCCGTTTTAAAAACGGATTCTGTTGCAATATGGTATCGAATTCAGCAGTCGTGTTGGCCACTTTCACATAATTGACGCTGATCGGTTTGAGTTCATGGTACACATAGCGGTTTTCGTTCCAGGTATAGCCAAAGGAGGTATTGACGGAAGTCAGGGTGTACAATTTGGTGCGGTTCAGAAAATCGCCTCCAAGGCTAATTTTTGTCTTGGGTACGGCATATTCGAACTTGCGATGGGAAAACGGCAGGAACCGCGGAATGACCAAATCGGCCTTAAGACCAGCCGCAATACTGGTCAGCCCAGTATTGGCAGCTCCGGAAAGCTGTGATTCATAGGCAAAATTGGCCGAAATGTTCAATAATTCCCCTCCGTGAAATAGATTTCGGTTGCTGTGTGTAAGGGCGACACCGGGCCCGGCAAATCCGTTGGATTTGGTGACCGCCTGTAATTCCAACCGCAATGCTTTTTTGGTCAATGGTGACAGGTAGATATCGGCATCCAGCGAACCGGCACCGTCCTTATCGGGCAGGGTATCTTTCTCGTTAAAACGGATGTTCACATATTTGTAACTTCCCAATGCGGAAAGTCGGTTACTGGTGTACCTCGATATTCGAGCATCGTATTTCTGCCCTTTTTGCAACAGGATATAAGGTGCCAGTTTTTTGGGTTTGAAGAACTCCTCGCCCTGTAAAAAATTCATACCGTTTATGATAACTGACTTTACTTTTGTGCTATCATCGCCTATCGAATAATTGGGATAAACCGAAATCGAATCGATTTCGTATGGGATCATAGCCCTTGGCGGGGTGTTCTTTTTAAGGCGCAAAAAGAGGTCAAATCGTTTGGTGTTATATTGGTTGGTATCGGCCTCGAATATTAAAAAATCGGGATTGAAATTGTAATAGCCCTTCTGTTTCAAGTTAAGGTCAATACGATTTCGCTCGGCCTGCATCGCAGCCAGATCAAAACGGTCGCCCTTCTTGATTTGCGTTTGGGGAAGAGTCGCTTGAATCTCCTTATAAATGGGAAGGGAATCGTTATCCATTTGATAGGTTTCTAACGCATAAGGTCTGGAGACGGCGATGTCGTAGGTTACGTTCGCAGAATTTTTTGAGCTGTCGATTTTCGAAGAAACCCTGCTATAGAAAAATCCACGATTTTCCAGTCGGTTTTTTATCAATTCCTCTGCATGTCCGGTGTCGATATCAGATCGGTAAACCGGTTGCTCGCCGATGGATTTGTACATCCAACGGTTAATGAAACCGGGCTTTTTACGTTGTGCCTTGTAATAAAAATAAAGCCCGGGGCGAATTCCTAAAAATTCCGAATTGGGTTGAGGCTGCAAGAGCGCGTTCAGTTCGGCTTCCAAGGCCTTTTTATCCTTTATGACGGTATCTGAGGCCATTTTAATCTTGGCACCGGCATAGATTTTTTCGCCTTCAGGAAGAAATTTTTGCACGCTGCACGAGTACACTCCCATTAAAAATAAAAGCGCGACAACGGTCTTATGGATTTTATTGTTCTTCAATTTGGCACTAATTTTTGCTATCCGATGGTTTTTTCTTTTTGGTTTCCCCTTTATTTGTCCTTGTCTTAAACGGACTAAAAATCTCGCTCAACCTGTTGAACTCCCAATTCAAAATCAAGGCGAGGCCGGTTATCGTCAATTGACCATCGATAGCATTTTCATATTCGCTTCTTTGAAATCCATCGAGACGGTAACGGCCATCTTCGGTCAACAAATATTCTATATCCAAATTGCCTATTACAGGGGTCTGCCCCTGTTGTGAACTCCCCTGAACATCTACCGCACTTCCGGCACTAATAATCAAGCGATCATTGAACAGTTTCTTACGGGCGTTGACGTTCAACTGGGTACGGTCCGTAGGGCTGTTACCTTGATAATCGGTGTAGCTGTCCAACCCGAAATCTACCTCCAGACCCGTTTTCCCAAAGACCTTATTGGAAACTACGTTCATTTGGTCTGACAGTACTTTGTCCACATTATTTCTGGCAATCGCGGTCGCACCACCGGAGCTACCATCGCTACCCGAATCGGGAAAGAATCGGTTCATCACTAAAAGCGAGAACACCTGTTTGTTCAGTTCGGTCTCTTGGGTATTCAACTGCTGTACCCTGTCATAGACAGACCCTCCCAAAGCACCTTGCTCTTTCTCTGGCATATCGAGCCCAAAGGACAATTTAGGATTGAGCAATCTACCATCTACATTTAAATAGACCAAAAAAGGCAGACTCTGGCGATACTTTCCGGATACCGAGACATCGCCACCCGAAGTGACCGAAGCCATAAGGGGCGAGGCCGAAGTTTCTACCTCATAGGTCGCTGTAACGTCCAATACGGCGTCTGTTGGGTCACCGCTCCACGTGATGGTACTTCCGGGATTGATTTCAAATTTACGCTTTACCAGATTGTATAGGTTAGTCTCGTAATGCCCGGAGGTCAGTTCATACCTTCCCGCAAGGTTAATGCTTCCGTTAGGTGTGATGTTTAGATTAAGGTCGCCGCTTCCGGCTACTTGTAGGTTGTCGCCGGTGCGTTCATCGATAACGATATTAAATACCGAACCTTTGTTGACTTCCAGTACCGTGCTTACGTCCAATCCCTTGAAAATAGAGGGAACATCCTCCTTATCGCTACGGGTCAAAATATCATCAGGATTCTCTCGGTTAACGAAAATGACCGTACCGTCACGCTCCTGAACATTTAACTGTGATTCGGGTATGACATAGGTAAAATCGGTACCTTCACCTACGGAGAGTTTTCCATTAATTCTTGGATGGTCCAGATTTCCCTTTATGCTGACATCGGCATCAAGCTCACCTTGACCGTAGAAGAGGTCATTACCCCCTTTTTTAGAATTCAACACCTGAAACTTTTCTGCGACCAAACGCAGTTCAAAAGCGGGATTGGTCAGCGACTCCGTCAAGATACTGCCGTCAATGATAAAGGAATTTTTCTTGGCATCTGAAATAACGAATTTATCCAAATAAATGCCCGAATTATTTACTTTAATGGTTTCTTCGGAAATTCTGAATTCGGTGTTCAGGGCAACCACATTGAAGTCCGCTCCGTTAAAATTCAACTGGCCTTCGTACTGTGGACTGGTCGGCGTACCAGTAACCTTGAACTTTCCGGAAAGGAAACCGTTCGAGTCTTTAATAACATCTTTGATTATGCCCTGAATGAACTGTAATTGAAGGCTGTTCAAATCGAGGTCAAGGTTCAGGTTGGCCCCGGCGACATCTGCGATATAATCGCCGGTCAGATCTATATCAAGACCACCGTCCTTGACCGCAAGGTTAAAATCATAACGTTTCGACTGCCTCGAAGAAGCCTTTACCGTCAAGTTGCCCATTGGCTTTTGCCTGATGTTCAATTGATCGATACGGACATCCGCTACCAAACCAGCATCCCCAAAGGGATATTCCATGACCAGATTGCCATTGACCGCACCCGTGACCAATTCCTCATCAGGATTCAGAAAGCTTAAAAAGGATTGCAATCTAAAATCTTTGAAGGCAACCCCGATATGCTCCGCCGTTACGCTGGGAAGGGTGTTGCTGACCATCAGTTCTTGACCATTTTGTGTCAACCTAAAGTTTTTGAAGCCCAAGAATTTGTCGGCGATATAAATGGCATTGTCCGGTGGTATGTTCCATTGTTGCTTGTTCAATATCAAATCCCGTGACAAAATCTTGGTTGTAACGGTATCTTTGGCAAAGGTCATTTCAGAGGAGATGTGCATCAACCTTTCCTGCTTGTCGAAGGATAAAAAGTCGAGCGCCAACTGCTGTTGCCGTAGCTTGCCTTTTAATTCGGTCCTTTGCACTATTACGGGGCCGGAAGCGACCGATGCAAGTCTTAGGTTAAAATCCATATCGGAGGCCGTTCCGTTTATGCTTGCTTTTAAGCTATCTATCTTAGTGCCTTTGTAGGACAACGTGGGCAGGTCGATTTGCGCATTCAGTTTATGGATCGCCTCGTCAAAATCGGCCCTTGCGCTCATGGTATCCAATTGCTCCACGCCGTCGAAGATCACTTCGGTCAAGATGGGCGTAGCGTTCAGGGTCAGGTTCACTTTTAGGGTTACGGAGTCGGTCGGGGTTTTAATTAAAGCGGAATCCGAGAAATAGTCCTTGAACTGTTTTTGTAAAGCGTTGGCCAGGCCGTTCGGGGAGGTATTGCTCAGAAGGTAACCGTTCAAAAATTTGCTGTTGACCTTAACATCGGTGGTCGTTTTGCCGATTTTGGCGGACAGTCGCACGTCGGCCATACGGTACTGCTCCTTGTTGGAAACCGCTATGCCATCACTGATAATTCCAGACAGGGTAAAATCCTCCAGATTTCCCTTAAAATCGGCATCGAATTTTAAGGCGGCCTTGATGGGGTTTTTGGTAACGCCCAAGGCATACAGATCCGCCCCTTCCACATTGAGGACAAAATCAATTTTGGAGGCAATGGAATCGAGGTCCACCTTGGCATTGGCATCCATATCTAGATTACGGTCCTTGAAATTCAGGTCGATGTCGCCCTTGCCGTTTTGGATGTCTCCGTTCAGCTTCAATTTTGAAAAATCATAATCGTTATAGGTCAACTCCGTAAAGTCGGCTTTCAATTTGGCGTTCAGGGAATTCAGGTCGTTACCGCTGCCCGAGGCCTTCATGGTAAATGCCATTTTTCCGAATTTGTCGTTCGCCATTAGTTGCCCCAATTGCAGGCTATCGACTTTTAGGTTACCATCAAAAACGATTTGGCCCTTGTTCGCATATTTTCCTGCCAAATTGGCGGTGCCTTCGGGAATTTTCAAGGTGGCATCCAAGTTTATGTCGTTCAGTCTGCCCTTTGCCGTAGCTTCGACCACAACTGATTTGGGAATAGAAATACCCAATGTACTATCAGACACAAAACGTAACAGATCCTCGCGATCTGAGATGGCCTTTACGTCTTTCAGATCGAATAAGAGGGAATCTGTTTTGGTCATCGCTTGCAAATTTCCGATTGCCGTCAAAGAGGTACCGTCTCCCCAATCGATTTCCATAGCGTTCAATTGGATTTCCTTCAAGTTCCCGGTAGCGGAAATGTTTCCTGTAAACTCCTTTTCGGATGCTTTTTTCAAATACTCGTTCTTTTCCAGATAGGGCAGAAAAAGAAAAAAGTCTTTTAAGGATAGTTGCCAATTGGGAATATCAAGTACCACGTTCGTTTTTTCTGGCGCATCGATCAGTTGGTCTACTGATGGGTATTTTAAGTCAAGATTTCCGTTTACCGAGCTATTACCAATACTTATAGTTAGTTTTGAAAGGGAAGCCGAATTGTTCCCTAGTTCGGCATCGAAGGAAAAATTTTTCAAACGGAAGCCGGATTTCTCCCGAAACGAAAAGTCCATTACCGCCAAATTCGCTTTTTTGTTGCCATAGTCCAGTTGATTCGCTTCCAATCGGATATCGGAAAAGGACAGATTTCGCGTGTGCCGACCAACTGAATCCTTACTTTTTGATGTATAGTCGATGGCGTTGTTGTTAAGCGAAATCTTCGCGGTCTTAATCAGATATTCCGGCCATTGGAGTTTTGATTTTTTTACAGGTTTGTTCGAGGTGGTTACATCGGTTTGCATTTCCAGGGAAATCGTTGAGCCAGACAAGGCCAACGTACCTATCTCAAAATCGTTTTGGGCTAGGTCGGCCTTTTGAAGTTCCAAAATAAAATCCCCAAGAATAACATCCGCCACCAGTTTATCGGGAAGGGAATTGTACTTCGCCCTTACGTTTTCAATTTTTAGGTTTTTAGCCGCCAAGTAGGGCAATTGCGTTTGTGCGATATCTTCGGATACCGGAAAGGGTTTGGTCTGCCGGTAGTCGATCTGGGTATCGAAAAGTTCGAGGTCATCGAGTTCAAAGCGCATCGCCTGCAAATCGATGTTATCAGCATACAAAAGTAGTTTTCCTAACTTTAAATGGCTGTCGATGCCCAAATATCCATCTACATAATCGATCTTAAAGTCGGAAAAATTCAATATTCCAATATCGATTTTTAAGGGCTGGGAAGTCTTTGTCGCGGTCGTCTCGGTTGTAGTAAAAGCCTCTAGCAGAAAATCGAAATTGAACTTTTCGGAACCCTCCGGTCTTTTGATGTGGGCATTCAAACCCTCCCAATCGGCGGATTTGATGTCAAATGCATTTCCGAACAATAGCGGTCGCAAAGGCAAGTTTGCTTCCAGCTTTTTGGAATAAAGCAAGGTATCTCCTTTTTTATCCTCAAGATACAATCCTTCCAACTGTACATTCCCTGAAAATGTGATAAAAAGTCGGTCGAGTTCCACTTTGGTCTTCGTCTTTCCAGAAACATAATCGACCACCTTGGAAACGATGATATCCTGCCCCCAAGGACTACGGACAAAAAGCATCAGCACCACAAGGAGCACAATCAGGGTCAAAAAGACCCTGCCCAGCCGTCGCAACCACTGGTACTTTTGGTGTTTTCTTAAATTTTCTAATCTACCCATATAAGAAATACAAAAATAAGGAGATTAACCGGGTGCTTACGCTACTAATGTAACAGTTTGAGACAATTATTTAAGATGGCCAAGGGATGGGTATTTAAATATGGTAAAATGAAAAGTATATAACGGGGAAAAATGAATAGTACAATCTTAGATTTTACAATTATCTGTTTATCAGCAATTTGATTCTACTATTGGTCAATATTAGTGTACTATTCAATATCCGGACTATCCGCAAGCAAATTAGGGTTTTTTTTGGAAAATCTCAACGTTTGTATGACTTGACCAGTTTTAACAAATGGTACAATTCATACCGGTTGCATATAGATATAAAAAAAGTGAGACTATATAGTCTCACTTTTAGGTTCTAGACAAGCTGCCTAAATTATAAACAATGGGAGTGTTTTCCCCTACCATCTTTTTTGCCTTTCCAATGGCCTCTTTTACCTTTTCCTTTTTTATAACCTCGTTTTCCATGGGCTTTGAACTTCACCTTTTGTTCATCGGACAATGAAGCCACAAAAAGTTCTTTCTGCTTTTTCATTTCGGCACGTTGTGCCTGCTTCATTTCCTTTTGGCCATCGGTATATGTGGCCTGTAAGGCTTTATATTTTTCACGTCTTGAAAGTTCCTTGCTCTCCAATAGAGCAAGTTGTTCCTGTGATAAGGCAGCCTTGAACGCCTCTCGCTGTTCCTCGCGCATTGCTTTTTGACCTTCCAATTGCGATTTCTGTGCCTCTGTCAGACTTTGCATAAACTCGGCACGTGCCTTTTAGCGGCCTTCGTGTTTGTCGCCTTCCTGTGCAACCACGATTCCCAGACCGAAGATTGCCATGCAGCCCAAAAGGACTGCTTTTTTAATCGATTTTCTCATCTTTTCTTTCTATTTGAATTAATACTCAGAGTTATTTACTTTGGGAATTTCAAGTACTGTGCCAAAGGAAATCAAGGAAAGGTTAAAAAAGCTTTAAAGTGGCAATTACCAAAGAAAAAAGATAATGAGCAACTAATCTCCTTAACAGACCTTTAAACCTTAATATTTGTCTTCGGCAATGGCAATCAGTGTCTTAACATTCTGCACATCGATAAAATTGCGCTTTACAGTAATCGCTCCACACTTTTTTAGTTCCTGAATATGACGGTTGACAACGGCACGCGTCGAACCAATTAAACGGGCAATCTCTTCATTGGGCAAATTATTGTTGACTTCTATATCTATCAGAATACGTTTTGGTGAATTGTGCTCCAAAAAACAAAATTAAACTAGAATAGTAGACCCAAAGCATAATTAGAATTATGGAACCTGCGGCACCGTATGTGGATCCTGGCTCTGCTTTGCCAAAATAAAAAGCCAAGGCATATTTACCAACTACAAATAAAAAAGAAGTCAAAGCTGCTCCAACTTTCACTGATTTCCACCTTACAGGTTTACTTGGTAAAAATTTAAACATAGCCGCAAACAAAAAGTAGATAAATACTAGAGATATCAAAATATCCACGACGAAAGCTAGTTCAATAATATTTGAAGGTAACTGACTGGAAATATGTTTAGCAAAAGCCGAGAGCAAGGAGGTTAACACAGAACTAATCATCAATAAAAATCCAAATATCAAAATGAACCCAAAGCTTTTTAATCTTCCTATAAGGGTGGCAATGATTTCATTTGAATAGTCTGGTTTTGTTTCCCATATATCATCCAAAGCGTTCTGCAATTGATAAAAAACACCTGTTGCACCATATATTAAAACCGCTATTCCCAAAATCGTGGCGAATACAGAAGTTGGGGCGTCTCCTTTCCTAGTTACCATTTGTTTAATGGATTCTGCGGTTTCGGCACTTAGTGCGGAGGAAATTTCCGAGAATAATTCATCTTCGACTATTTCCCTGCCCCAAATTGAACCTACAATATTAAAAATAATAATCAAAAGCGCCGGAAGTGACAAAATTGAATAATAGGCGATTACTGCGCTTAATCTAAATGGATTTTTGGAAATCCATTGTGTATATGTTTTGACCAAAAGCTTTGGGAAATGGGAAAGCTTAAATGAATTTTTTGAATTCATATCGAAATTATTCTCAATCATATTGTTACCATTTTATTCCAAATATTTATAAGAAAGTAAACCCAACTAAATATAGACCTTCTGTTTTTATTGGAACAAATCTTTTAAAGTATGTTAGGTCCATGTATTTCGTATATTGAAGTCATTTTGAGTTTTTGATTTTTGTGAATTTTTTGACTACGATAACGATAAAAATAAGGAAATTGAATCCTTTCTAGCTTGTTGCCATGGTATCGAACCTGTTGAGCACGAATCGAAAGCTGTCGATCCATGGACTTGCAACAAAAAAGTGGACAATTCGATAAGATAAAGAAATAAACTCGTGTACCGACCATTGCATATTGCAGAATAACATACCGGTTCGAATCACTGCACCCCGATGAACCTTTTTCTTACTAAGTGTATTTTCAATAGGTTGGAACAGTTGAA
>JAGLKG010000039.1 GCA_023141835.1 Maribacter sp.
GCCCCAGATATAAAACTACCGTAAAAAGAAAGGGTGTCAGTGGCTATGTATTTCCAATGGGGAGCATCGGGACCATACCTGCCATTGTCCATTCGGTCATAACTCCCTTTTTCATTGATTGGAGGCTTTATTTGATAAATGGCAGAATAATCTAAACTATCCGGACCATTGGGAACATCATTATTAAATACGGTAAGGTCGCCAGCGCCAGATTTCCCTTTTTCTATCCAACGTATGTCGTGCTGTCCAAACAGCTTTTGATCCGTAGAATCCCCTTGATGATAGTTTTGTGGATTGCCCCAACGATACAAAAAATCCCCACCCCGGCCATATGTACCTCCCTCATGGGAAGCAGCCTCTACAGACGTTGTGCTATGATCTATAATAAATATTTCATTTAATTGCGGAGAGCTAAAGACTATTTGATCCAATTCGGCATTGTAATTAATGGCGTTTAAATGATATGCATCGGAGCCCCTATTCTCCACCGTTGTATTTCTCCATCCAATTCTTCGTGCGCGTCTTATGTCCATACTGTCTTGGGAGATTGGAGGAGGAACCTTCCTTCCAATATTCACGTCCAATAATTCAGGATGTAATACAACCTCTCCATAATTTTCCTTTTCAGAATCATAATCCTGTATCAAATGATCCCAAATATGCCATTCCCAGACCATCTTTCCCCCACTTGCGCCATTCGGTTCAACCTCTACGATCCTTGAGGGCCAAAGCCCTGCCTTTGGTGTCATATCAGGTTTTCTCCCAGCTTTTAATACTTCTTCGGCCGTTTTGGCTTCCCAAGCAATAGCTAAAACATTACCATTGGGCATTACCGCAATATCATGATGTGCATGATGTTGCTCATTGGCATATTCAAAATCCCATAACATTTTACTTTCCCATGAAATTTTTTGCAACCTACCCGCTTCTCCACCCCCCGCAAATACCGGAAAGTCTTGATCTATAGCCAGTACGGTAAGAGAACCATCATTGTTCAAATAAAAACTATTTACCCCATAGTTCCCTTTCCATTCATGTACCACTTCGCCCTTTCGGTTTACAAGATAGGTGGAAGCAGAATTCGCCGGTCTGAACATAACATAACCGGCACTTAGATTGTCCGAGGTTTTGGTCAATCCACGTGGTATATAAAGACCAAACATGTTCCGGTCTTTCTCAACAGGTTCAGGCTCTATGGTTTTCTTTGGAGTACAATTAGAAAAAAAAATGGTAATTAACAATACAGATGTGTACAATTTAATTTTGTCCATGAATTGAAAGGTATAAATGGTTGGTAGAATTACGTATTAAATATAGGTTTCGTTGTTTAAGTCCCAGTTTTAAGACCGTTAAATATAATCAATTTAATTGTGCATTATTATCGTTTTACTTCGGCGACGGGGGCATCACAAATTCTGAAGGTTGGGGGTCCAATGGTTTCAGCTCCTTACCCAACAAAGCAGGATGATCTGCAGGAACAAACGTGGATCGAAACGTACTAAAGGTCATAAACATTGGGCTAACAGGGTCTCCATTTGGTTTATGTATAGTACCCCTGTAGGGTACTAAATATTCCCAGACTATAGTACCCTCTGGAGACACTTCCAAGAAGCGACCTCTTGCCCCTTCATTGATAAACGTGTTGCCATTGTTCATACGATGGGCACCCGAAATAAAGCTACTGTAAAAAGAGAGCGTATCTGCGGCCATATAAAACCACGTTGGTTTTTTGGGACTAAATGCTTGCTTACTTTTCTTATCGTAAATACCATTTTCATCTACAGGAGTTTCAATTTCGAGTACCATAGAATAATTAGTGCCCAAATTACCCATGGTACTCCAGTCTATATCACTTGGAGCATGATTGTTGAATACGGTTAAATTACCCCCTCCTGGTTTTCCTTTCTCAACCCAACGTACATCATGCTGTCCGAATAATTGGCGATTGGTTGAATCTCCTAGATGATAATTTTCGGGGTTGCCCCAGCGATACAGAAAATCTCCTCCTTTGCCACTCCTTCCACCATGGTGACTGGCAGCCTCCGCAACGCTCGTGCTGTGATCTATTATAAAGATTTCATTCAAATAAGGAGAGCTGATAACAATTTGATCCAAATTTTCATTATAGTTGATTGCATTGAAATGAAATATATCCGACCCCTTATTATACGGCGTTTGGTTTCTTTCTGCCATGCCAAGGGCTTTTAAGGTTTCTAAACTATCTGGGGTAATGGCCTGGGGAATAGGTTCCCCTAAATTAAAATCCAACAATTCCGAAAGTTCATAGGGGTTACCAAAGTTAGCTTTGGAATCGTCGTAATCTTGAACCAAATGATCCGAAACATACCATTCCCAGACAATTTTAGCCCCTCTTTCCCCTTGTGGCTCAATTTCAATGATTTTTTCTAACCATGGCCCCGTTTTTGGGGTCATTTCAGGTTTTCTTCCATGGGCAATAGCATCTTGGTAGGTCCATGTTTCATAGGCGATTGCAAGAATATTTCCATTGGGCAATACGGCAAAGTCATGAT
>JAGLKG010000390.1 GCA_023141835.1 Maribacter sp.
GCAACTGCCGAAAACTTCACCGAAGATGAAAGTTGATACTCCAGCCCTAACTCCAGCCCCATATGAAGTTTATCCAAATCAGTAATCACCTCTTGAACAAAATCAGAACCAACACCGGCATCAACAAAGAAAAAATTAATGTCGGTTGTATTCTGAAATCGGGTATAAAAACCTGTAAGACGTCCTGTAAGTTTGGGCAGCCTTACAAAGTAATTTACATCTGTACTGCCAATTGTTTCGCTTTGGAGTGCTGGAACAATCTCATTGTTCTCGCGGGGATTAATAAATACATTTTGTAATACAGGGGGTTTAGCCATATATGCTGCATGTGCCTTCAACCAATGCCTCCCCGTAATTCTGTAGGACAGGCCGCCTTTAATGCCAAAATCAGTAAAACTAAGCTGTTCACTTCTCCCTTTTGAACTTTCTAAAAAGCGTTCATTTTGAAAAAGCCCTTCTCTTTGATATTTTGTATTTGAATAGTTGCCGGCCACAAAGACTTTCCATTTATTTAAGGAATACCTAAACTGGGCAAATGCATTTAACTGGGATGCACCCATATTATAATGGTAATTGAATTTGTCCCCTTCCCTTTTTCTTAAATCTACTCCCAAATCATTTTGGGTTTCCGAAAAAGGGTCTATATCTTCATGGAAATCAGCCCCTAAAAGGTCATTTATTTTAGCGAAATTGTTCGATTTCAAACTTTTGAAGTTCCATCCAAAATCAATATTAAATTGATTGTCAAATTTTAAGTTGCCAATGGTATTTATGGCAAATTGACTATCTGAAATTATATCGTCATATAAAACATAGCTCGCTTTCTCTTGATTGTTGGCCTTATACAAATTATCCCACGAAAGCTGTAGATTTTCCAGAAAACCTTCTTTTGCCAGTTCAGCACTAATAAAATTTGCCCCAATGGGACTATTGATATAAAAACTAGGTAAATACCGATAATATGTGGGGTCCGGGTTAGGGGCATTATAATACCCTAATCTGCTCCTTGAATTTGTTCCAGATTGATACATTATTCCTGAATTCAAACTGAAATTATCAGACTCATGATAATGGTTGAGCATAAATATCGGTTCGGCTATTTTTCGCTCTCTGGAATTTCGAATATTGCCATTTTGATGGCCCCAATAGGGATTATAACCCTTACCTGCCAAATCAAAAACTTCGCCTGTAATCGCCGAAGATCGACCTCTTCGGTTCTGGGCAAAAATAGCTGTAGCCCCTATGCTGTTCTTTGAATTTATTTGAAACTCTAGGGCCGCAAATAAGGAAAATGCATCGTAGAGTGTGCCACTAATATATCCTTCTTTGGCCCATCTTCGCGAAGCAGAAAAGGAGTAAACCAATCCATTTTCTTTTTTACTGGAAGTATAGGTTACCATCGCCCGACCTGCATAGGTTCTATTTGAGGATGAGGTGGAAAATCGAAATCCCGGTCGAAATCCTGATGGTCTCATATCGATATTTGTATTTCCCAAGATTCCACCAAAGGTGTAATCCGATGCATCCAAGGCATTTGTGTACTCTTGGTTGCGGGTAACATCATTTAGTCCTCCCCAGTTGTTCCATTGAGGCCTACCATCAAACAATTTATTCATCACCATGCCATTAATAAGTACCCTGCCATTTTGAGAATCATATCCTCTTACCCTAAAGAACGCCTGGCCAAAATCAAATGCCGCCCGATTCAAAAAAACATCCTTTGTAGCCTGCAATAGCCCTGAAGTAACCGAAAAGCTATCATCATCTGAAAGATCAGCATCCGTAAGCGTTATTAGATTGTCTGCTTTCTCAAAAGTTATATCTCTTTCAAGTAGAATAATTCCTAAATCCAAATGTTGATTCTCTAAATTTACCGGTATGCGCTTGGCAAGAAAGTCTGGTGCTGAAATATTGAGAATATACTCCCCCACTAGAGTCACTGATATTTCAATATTTCCATTCTTGGATGCTCGATTGGAGATTCGTTCTCCCTCGACAAATAGAATAGCATCTGAAATAGCCTCTTTCGTTTGGTTGTCCAAAATCGAAGCCGATATCATTGTTCCTTCCTGGGCATTTAAAAATTGGCAAATAAACACCGCAGAAAACGAAAAGAAAAAATATCGCATTCTGAAATAATATGGTTAGTATTCTTACTAAAGATATTAATAATATTTATATTATTGTAGGCTTTTACTTCTTTTTTAATGTATTTTAGATTTCAAAGTCGCATTAAAATGATGGTCAGGGTTTTATTTTTATCTCTATGTATCCCAATTATTGGGCTTGCCCAACAAGAAAGAAGGCTCAAAATAAGAACCATCGCATTTTATAATGTTGAAAATTTATTTGATATTGAAAATGATTCCTTGACCTTTGACGATGATCGTACCCCTGAAGGGAAGGATGGCTGGACTGAAGAAAGGTATTTGCAAAAGGTTACTAACATTTCCAAGGTCCTTTCGGAAATTGGTTCAAGAACTTCCCAAACTTCCCCTGATATAATAGGTCTTTGCGAAGTCGAAAATAAAAAAGTACTTGAAGATTTGGTAAATCACCCGAACCTTCAATACAAAAATTACGGTATAGTCCATTTTGATTCCCCGGATGAGCGTGGTATCGACGTCGCTCTTATTTATAAGAAAAATGTCTTTCTCCCAACCTCATCAATCAGTCATAGATTGCTATTGCAAAACGAAGAAGGTGAACGGGATTACACTAGGGATCAACTGGTCGTAGCAGGTTTATTAGACCAAGAACAAATTCATTTTATTGTAAACCATTGGCCTTCGCGAAGCGGTGGTGAGGCTCGAAGCAAGCCCAACAGATTGGCAGCCGCCAAATTGAACAAAAGAATAGTCGACTCGATACTTAAATCAGATTCCTCGGCCAAGATCATAGGTATGGGCGATTTAAACGATGACCCAATAGATGACAGTCTTAAAAAAGTATTGAAGACCAAAGGAAAGAAGCAAGATATTGAAGGCCAAGAGCTTTACAATCCCATGGAGAAGCTGTATAAAAAAGGTGTTGGGTCCTTGGCATACAGAGACAAATGGAATCTTTTTGACCAGATATATTTTACGGCCAACCTTTTGGAAAAAAAAGGGAAATCCTATTATTTTTGGAAAGCTGGTGTTTTCACCCCGCCCTATTTGTTTTCAAAAAAAGGGAAATATAAAGGGTATCCTTTTAGAACCTATGCAGGAGGCAGCTATACGGGAGGGTATAGCGACCATTTTCCAGTATTTTTATTTTTGATAAAAGAAGTGCCCTAATAGAACTATTGGGGGGTTGTAACTTTAATGTTTCTCCATTTTACCCTAATTCCTCCACCAGAATGAATTTGTAATGCAATGGATCCTTCACCTTCTCCAATTTTAGAATCGGTTATCGTTACCATTTGAGTACCATTAAGCCAAGAAGTCAAGGTGTCACCATTCAATTTGATTTTCATTTGGTTCCATTCTCCCATTTTTAAGGCTTTGTCTTTTTCGGGATCGGGCTTTATTAACCAACCACGACCATAAGACTCGTATACCCCACCAGTATCATGCCCTGGAGGGGCTACTTCTACTTGCCAACCGCTTATCTTAGTACCATCAATGGTCGAACGGATAAAGACCCCACTATTGCCGTTTGCTTCTTGTTTAAATTCTAGTGTAAGTGTAAAATCCTTGTAATGCTCATTGGTACCCAGATATCCATATTCTGCGTCAGGGCCACTTTCACATACCAATAACCCATCTTCTACGAACCATTTTTCGGTCCCATAAATGGTCCAACCTGTAAGGTCTTCACCATTGAATAATGATTTTTCCTGTGCGAAAACCGCCGAAGTTGAAATTAAAAATACCCCTAATACTGTTATGAAAATGTTTTTCATGTTTATTGAATTAAATTGTATACGAATTGCGAAAAAAAGCTTTATTAATTAAACCATTGTGTCCATGGAATACGACTTAAAATAAGTACCAAACCAAGGCCATAAAAAATAGTGATTGTTTTGAATTTCCTTTTACCTTCCATTACTTTCTTATGCTTGGACCATCCTATGGTTATCAAAACCAATGCCAGAATATTGACAAATGGATGCTCAACGGCCAACAATCGAGCGGCAGCATTCAACCCTCCCATGCCCAATTCCTGAATGGCATTTAAACCACTGGGCGATACAAAATAAAGTATAAGCCCAATCAAAAGTTGGATATGACATAGTATTAATGCAAATAGACTTAGGCGCAAGTCTTTTTGTGGTAAAAACATTTTATTGCCGGCAAATCCCGTTATGGCATTGGCAACCGCTAGAAATAAAACAGCCAAGGCGGCATAGGCTATATAGGAATGCAAAAATTGTATGGTTTCGTACATGAATTTGGTTTTGATGTGCTAAAAGTAACGATTTTATACCTAAAAAAACCTGACGGTACCTCCAGGGTTTTATCATTAACGTTTTAACCTTTAAAAGTTATATCGTAAACTAACATTCCATGTTCTGCCAAAACCAAAGAAGGCCTTGTTCGATGTGTCTATCCCATTGTACGCATTAGGGCCTGAAGTCGATCCATGGGTGTTCGTCAATGATTCTGCTATATATTCAGTATCAAAAAGGTTGTTCACATTCACGGCCAAACTTAAAGCATTCTCATTGGCTAGGCTAAATCTATAGTAAGCTCCAGCATCAAACAAATTGTATGTAGGCAATCGAAGCGACCCTAGGTGGTCAGGGGTATCAAAATCTTCTGGATTGATAGCTGCGTACAAGTCAGAGGCCGTAAATACACTCGTACTTAATTTGAAGCCTTCACAAGGTCTTACAATCAACTCTAAATACGAAGTAATCTGGGCAGCATCACCAACTTTAACGCCTTCCAAAAACAATTCCTTGTCCTCGATAAAATTCTGCTCATCATCAAAACCAGGACCACTGGCGGTACCTGCATATTCCCAATCGCCGACTGAAATCATTCCCTTCAATTGTACGACATCCGAAGCTCGATAATTGGCTTCAATCTCTACTCCCTTATGAATTTGCTCTACTCCCGATATCTGGGCTGTGGCATCAATTCCTCCATCAGCTTCATAGCTTATCCTTACAAATCGGTCTTTCCAAGAAGTTCTATACACATTTACTTTAGTCCTAAAGTCCCCTAAATTGAGGCCATATCCAGCCTCTAAACCAAAAATCTTTTCGTTTTCATGATCGGGATTTAAGTCATTTTGGAAATTTAAGTAGATGGCATCAAAATTAGGCTGTTTAGAATAGAACCCTCCGTTCACAAAGACATTGTTGGCTTCGTTAAAATTTATATTAAGCCCACCTTTAATGTTTCCTCCCAAAATGTTCTCATAATCGGTTTCTTGAGCTGGGTCAGAATCCAAATAATTAAAATAATCTATTCTTTTGAAACCTTGTTGGGAAATTCCTCCCTGCATAAACATGGAAACAACCTCGTTCTTATATTCCATCTGTCCAAAGGCCCCTAACCATCTTACCAAACCGTCATTGTAGTAATCTATTTTTTCTTCGTCATCTATACTTTTAAAGACATTGACAATAGATGAGAAATCAGATTCAACTTGATCGCTTGGCCTAATAACGTGCGTTGGATCATTAATGTCATCATCATCAAAATAACCATCGGCACCCAATAGATTATCCATTCTCCTATAGTGAATGCCCTTATACGTTCTTAGGTCAACCCCAAGATCATAGCTAAAATTATCATTGACATCGGTATGTAAATTAGATATTAGACCGAACCAGTTGTGGGAATTCATCGATGCTCTCCTCGCCAGTCCTGTACCGAAACTATTGGTAATGTACTCTCCGCTGTCATTGGCCGACAACTGATAATCACTACCGTTATAGAATGTCACTGGATTCCCTGCATTGAAATCAGAAATTAAATCGTAATCGACCTGACCATTTACAGTGTTTCTATACCTACTGGAACTGGCAAATCCAAAACTAGGTCCCGCCCCAATATCACCGGTTCCACCACCTCTACCAAAGGAAGCGTAAAGGGCTGTGGATAATGTGGTTTTTTCGCCCATCTTCCAATCCCAGTTTAGGGAAGTTACCGGTTTATGATAAAAGTTCTTTCTCCAACCGAATTCTTCACCGTTCAAGCTGCCATCATTAAAATTATACTTGGTGCCGTATTCTATATAATCTTCTAAAGGTGCCACATTAAAAAAGCTTGTGGTCCTCTGATTATGCACCTGTGGCGCTCCAGTTAATATAAACTGAAAATTATGCTTCTCGCTCGGTTCATATCCCAATCCTATAAAGTAATTATATCCCTGAAATTCGGTTCCGTTTACATACCCATCACCAGCTGTTCTTCCCAACAGCACGGAAGCCGCCCAGCCATTATCCATTTTACCCGTATTATAAGCCACATTGGTTTTCAAATATCCATCATTACCCGCTCCTAGCGTAATTGCTCCCCCTTCGGCTTGCTCTGTTGATTTGGTAATAATATTGATAGTGCCCCCAACCGAGGAAATCGCCAATTTGGAAGATCCCAATCCCCTTTGTACTTGCATAGCAGTAGTCACATCACTTAAACCGGCCCAGTTACTCCAATATACAAATCCGTTCTCCATATCATTCACAGGAATACCATTGATCATAATGGCAATATTTGGGGAATCAAAACCCCTAACATTAACACGCCCATCTCCAAAGCCACCACCTGATTTAGTCACATACACTGATGGAGTGGACCTTAATAGCTCCGGGAATTCCTGAGAACCCAATTTTTCTTGAATTGTAGAGGCCGTAATCGTAGAAACTGCTACTGGGGTCTCTCTATCTTTGGCAATGTCCATGATACCGGTCACAACAACACCCTCCAATTCCTGGGCGTCAGGTTGTAATACAATTGAACCCATATTGCCAGTGCTTGTAAAGCTTACATTCTGGGTAACAAATCCTATATAAGAGATAGCCAAAGTCCCAGTATTGCTCGAGACATCAATGGAAAAGTTGCCATCAAAATCTGAAGAGGTTCCATTCGTCGTTCCCTGAACTACGATACTTGCCCCTGGTAGTGGCCCTCCCAATTCGCCGTCAACAACCGTTCCTGTAATTGTTCCTTGTGAAAATGCAACAACAGTCATTAAAAAAGCTGCTATTGCCATGAAGATTTTTCTCATTTTTCAGAATTTATTTTGGTTTAATTCAAGTCCACAAAAGTGACGTTTAACCAGCACTTTTGCATTAAGCCAATGTTAATTTTGTAATGTTGAATTTAACATAAAATTCCGATAAAAAGTGTTGAAAAATAAGAAGTTATCAACCCATACGAAATAATAAGAAATGCCAGCCTAATTCTTAAAAGATCGTAATAGGTTTAAGGTTGAAGAATCATGATTGGATATTTCGGAGTTCTCAATATCCTTTAAAATAGTGCCTGCCAATTGCTTTCCGAGTTCAACACCCCATTGATCATAACTGAAGATGTTCCAAATTACGCCCTGAACAAATATCTTATGCTCATAGGCAGCAATCAAAGCTCCCAAACTCTTTGGGGTCAGCTTGTCGATTAAAAAGGTGTTCGTTGGATTGTTGCCAGTAAAAACCTTAAAAGGAAGCAGTTTGTCAATTTCAGAATCAGCCAAGCTTTTATCCTTTAATTCGGTATAAACCTCTTCTTTGGTCTTACCATTCATAAGTGCCTCGGTCTGTGCAAAAAAGTTGGCCATTAGTTTATTATGATGATCCGAATCACCATGCAATGACTCTTTGTACCCAATAAAATCTGCAGGAATCAATTTTGTTCCTTGATGAATGAGTTGAAAGAAGGCATGTTGCGCATTGGTCCCTGGTTCTCCCCATATAATTGTGCCTGTCTGATAGTCAACGGTTCTCCCATCTCTATCAACACTTTTGCCATTGCTCTCCATGATTCCTTGTTGTAAATAGGCTGAAAACCTGCTAAGGTATTGTGTGTACGGAAGGATTGCCTCGGTCTCTGCATTTAAGAAATTATTGTACCATATACTCAGCAGGGCCATTATCACGGGAATATTACTATCGAATTCCGCTGTCCTAAAATGGACATCCATTTCATTGGCTCCTTTAAGTAGGTTGTCGAAATTTTCAAATCCCACGGCAAGAGCGATTGATATTCCGGCGGCACTCCATAGCGAAAAACGACCTCCGACCCAATCCCACATAGGAAATACATTTTCATCTGCTATGCCAAATTCGGCAATTTTTTCAGTATTTGTCGAAACTGCTGCGAAATGTTTCGCTATATCATCTTGAGAAGCATGTTGCAAAAACCATTTTTTTATGGTCGTGGCATTGCTTAAAGTCTCTTGCGTTGTAAATGTTTTTGAAACTACCACGAATAAAGTCGTCTCTGGATTCAATTCCTTTAAAACCTCATGTACATGATCCCCATCTACATTGCTCACAAAATGGGTTTTCAAATGATTTTTATAGAATTTCAAGGCGTCAACCACCATTGCAGGGCCCAAGTCTGAACCCCCTATACCTATATTCACAATATCTGTAAAAGGCCTCCCTGTAAATCCTTTTTTATTACCTGAAATAACCGCGTCGGTGAAGGTTTTGATATGTTCCTTTACTTGGTATACTTCCGGGATTACATCCTTACCGTCGACCAGCACAGCATCAGATTTCTTGGCACGCAGTGCGGTATGCAACACAGCCCTATTTTCAGTCTGGTTTATGG
>JAGLKG010000391.1 GCA_023141835.1 Maribacter sp.
CTAGAGACTACAATCAATTTCGAGAATTTTTTGTTCAAGAAGTAAAACCGAATGTAAAAAGTCCAGTGGGTAATCTATTTATGGAAAAGCGAAAGCCTATTTTCAAAGACCAACCCATTATAAAACCCGATAATTTTGACGATTATTGGATGAATACGCCTCTTCAAAATATAAAAAGCTAAAGGCTTTCTTGTAATGCATACAAGATTACTCCGCCTAAGTAACTATATATTCCAAATATAAGAAATATAGTTATTGGGAATTATATTCCTAATATTTCTATAATCATAGTTATTAAAACTTGCAGGAAACAATTTGTATATAAAATGTTACGGTCCCATAAAATGGCCGATTAAAAAAACGGAACAAAGAAAAAAGCTGATGTCCTTTAAAAGGTTCGTTTTATGGAACTACCCAAGATTAACAGTTTAACCGTGTATATCATCAATAATTAGCGAGTATTTTCGGGTAGCTACGGTTGTACGTTGCCGTTAGTTTCATTCACTTTTGCATTGTTTTCACGACAACCATAATAGAAGTAATTTTACCTGTTTTTAATCAAATAAGTTCATATTAAAGCTTTATTTCCATTGGTTTGATTTGACTGCTTGTACTTTTAAGATTTCCATCTACAAAAATCATTAACCCTTTTCCTTTCTTGTATTTTTCCCCCGTTCTGTCCCATATCACTGATATATTTTTATCATGATAGCGGACCCTATCCAGCGCGAACCAATCCCAGTCTTCCGGAACAAGAGGCTTTATTTCAATAGTGTTATCATTCCTCGCTTTAAGTCCGAGTAGGTCGGAAATCACTAAGTCACAAAATCCAGAATGATTGTAATCCTTGCCTCTTTCAATCCCTCCTTTTTCTTTGGACCATGTTCCATTGGCCCAAGTTTTGAGCCTGGTTCTTGAGATCCAGTCTCCTGTAAATGGGTTCAGGTTCTCATCAATCCAATTTTGTCTGCTCCCATCCTCGTTGATGATATAATGACTGTTAGCGTACTGTTTTAAAAGATTATAATAATCTGACTTGTCCAATCCCCCATTGTGCTTATAATTGGCCAGTAGATTGGAAAGCCCTTTCAATGTTTGCGTGGTAGCGAAAGGCCAGGAAGGGCCGTTCCATTGGCACTCATGCCCCTTATAACTAATCTCAAAATATGGGTGTCTTCGTTCACAGGAGGTTAGCCCTACCGGAGCAGAAAATCCCGTAGTATCGAGTACTTGTTTCCAGGCATCACTATACACGTCGCTGTCATCGGGCAAATTAAAATACCATGGTACGTAGCCCAACAATTCCCGTACCGGAAAAGTTTTGGTACTATCGTCATAAGCCCTAGGAAGGGAAGAAAAGAAACCAAGTTCTTTGTTCCAAAGCCGATTTTGTATCTCCTTTTTTAAAGTATCCGCCTTTTTTGAGAATAGCTCAGCAGTTGCATTATCCCCGATTGTGGAAGCTATTTCCGCCAATGCCCGGGCATCGCCATACATATAGCTATTTATTGTAGGGCGTATAGCCCCTACCTTTTGCGGATAATCCCCCTCTCTTAGAATCCTGCCCCCAACAGATACTTCCATCCCATCACGATCGTCGATTTGCCAAAATAAAAGGTCTTCCGGGTCTCTCCTGCTCTCTTCCCAAGCCTTATAATTATCGACCAATAACGGAAATTGTTTTTTTAAACCCTCGATATCTGGGTGGACTTTGTGCAATTCAAGTGTCGTATGCGCAGCCCAAAAACTATAAGAACGTATTCCATCTTGGGAATGCCTTAGCCAGAAGTTAATATAGTTATCTACGTAGATAGGATTTCGAAGCCATTTACCCTCATTGATCTGATGGGCGGCCGGGCAGTTGATTGTATTGTGTCTCCCAGCCCAACCTACAGCAGGTAGAAACTCGGTAATGACGAACCCATCAGTTGTTTTTTTGATGTGTTTTCTAAAGGTCCACCACCTGAAGTAATAGGTTTCCTCTATCCCCTTATCAGGCAAGTCTACAAAGGGAATATTCTCTTTTAAGAAGTTCCACGCAGAATCATTGGATATATACTGTTTATAGAGTTCATTATCATTTTGATTAAAGGTGTCTATATATGTTCTATACCTATTTTGGTCTAGAAGGTTAAACTCCTGGGAGTGTTTTCCCATACATCCAAGAAACAAAATTGTATTTAGGACACATAGAACAACTAGTATTTTAAAATTTTTCATGTGTACAATGTCTATATGTTCTATAATTGAATTCGTTTTATAAATGTGTCTATTGCTACTACGTGAATTACTCCTGAATAACCGGAAAAGCACTTATTCTCAGACGAGCTGCTCCCATAGGGGTGAGTTCTAAGATTTCTTCCGGTTCATATGATTTTATGGGACTATCTTTCAGCCCATCGGCCAGACTGTGTTCGTCTATCTGCCAATCTGAAATCTTTTTTGGTCCTTGTCGTTATGACGATAGGGGCATTCTTCACGATTTTTCTATTTTTTTTTAATGTCTTAAACTGTTTTTAGTTTAACTACAATTTGTGGACCCTTGGCTTTCTAATGGCTTTTACCACTACTTTCCACATATATTATCTATTCCAATTTTTCATTGAATATTCTTAGGTATGTCATAAACGGGAAATTCGGTTATTCTTAAAGTAGTACATCCGTAGGGAACCAAAGTTATTGGACGCACTGCTGGTTTGTTTTGAAATCCTTCTTTTTGGTAATAGGAGCCCCAAAAGCCAGGAAATACTGGATTGCCGTTCACAGATTTCCATTGAGGCAACTGTACTCCTTTCATTCTTAATTCAACAGGGACATTATCCAAATTCCAAGGATAGCTTTCATCCCAATTGTTTTCAATGATTTGCACTGATTCAGGAATATTTTCCAGTTCTTCTTTAATCAATCCATAGTTCCAATCATCTTTTGCGAATACTTCAGTAAATTCTCCATAATGATCTCCCCTGTTCTTTTTTTTATGTTCCGCTCTAATTTTTAAAGAATATACCAATGGCCCCCTTTCTATGGCCCTGGAAAATTCGTACCATTGAGAAGTAGTAATTTTCATTGGCATTGTCAATGAAATTTTATCACCATTTTTCCATTCTCTATTTAATATTGCAATATTGTTTTCTATAGGAGCTTGAATCCGTTTTCCATTAACGGTTATGGTTGGATTATTTGCCCATGAGGGAATGCGCAGGTGAAACGGAAACTGTGTATTGGAAGACAGGTCAAATTCAAAGTTTACGG
>JAGLKG010000392.1 GCA_023141835.1 Maribacter sp.
ACCATCCGTTATCTGTTTATGCCAAGGCTGAGAAAACCTTGATCGAGGGAGCTACTTACTTTGACCTTGAAAAGGACAAACAGCAGCGTAAAGCCATCAAAGATGAGCGCAACAAACTCATTAGCATGATGCTCAAAGAAAAAGAAGGGGGTGCTAAGACCCAAGTCCCGAAAAATAACAAAAAAGAAGAGTTTCACTGCGACAGCTTATAAAAGAGAACCATGAAAAAATCAATATTCACAATAGTACTTGTATTTGCTGTCCTGTTTATAGGCACAGCTCAGCAGACACCTGCTGGGGAACAAAAAGAAGCCATTTCCATTGATGGGGCAACCGCGCATTTGGGCAATGGAGAGGTCATTGAAAATGCACTGATCATGTTCGAAGGCGGCAAACTCACCTTTGTGGGCAGCGCCATGACCAAAATCGCCCGAAGGGGGACTGTAATCAAAGGAAAGGGGAAACATGTGTATCCCGGATTTATTGCTCCTTGCAAGGCATTGGGGCTTATCGAGGTTAATGCCGTGCGCGCCAGTAACGATCAGGATGAGATAGGCGAAATGCTTCCCCATGTACGGAGTTTAATTGCGTATAATGCAGAGTCACAAGTGGTGGAAAGTATGCGCCCCAATGGGGTGCTATTGGGACAGATCACCCCTCAAGGAGGGCGGATTTCCGGTACCTCATCGATTGTACAGTTCGATGCTTGGAACTGGGAAGATGCAGCTGTAAAAGTTGATGATGGCATACACTTACGTTGGCCTAATGGTTTTCGAAGAGGTCGCCCATGGATGGGAAAACCCCGTGGTTTTCAACCCAACAAGGAATACGCCAAGCAGTTGGACAAGGTGGAGGGTTTTCTTAGAAATGCCGAGGCCTATGGCAAAGGCAATGTGACTGAGGCAAATGATGAGTTTACTGCTATGCAAGGCCTTTTTGATGGTTCCCAGAAATTATATGTGTATGCCAATGGCGAGAAAGAGATTATCGATGGCATTACGACTGCAAAAAACAATGGTGTCAAAGAAGTAGTATTGGTTGGGGGCTACTATGCCTATAAGATTACCGACTTCCTAAAAGAGAACAAAATCCCCGTTTTGGTGCAGTTTACACATAACCTTCCCGCCCTTGATGATGAGGATTATGACCTGCCCTACAAACTGCCCAAGTTGCTGGCCGATGCCGGTATTTTGGTGGCTATCCAAAATGGCAGTGCCTCGAACTTCCAAACACGAAACCTACCTTTTTATGCGGGACAGGTGGTGGGCCAAGGATTGGACAAGGAAGTGGCCTTGCAGATGATCACTGGCAATAGTGCCAAGATTTTAGGTATCGATGATAGCTATGGTACCTTGGAAGTAGGCAAAAGCGCCACTCTCTTTATTTCGAGGGGTGATGCGTTGGATATGCGTAGCAACCAATTGACCCATGCTTTTATTGATGGTCGGACCCTTTCGTTGGAAACCCACCAGACCAAACTTTGGAAACGGTATATGGGAAAATATGAAGGGAAGTAATTTTGTTTATCCTCTAAATTAAAAAATGAAAAAAGAAAATAGTACGTTAACAGATATATTGGGTATTGCTCCATATGGTGAGGCAATCAAGATAAGTGTCGAAAAAGGATTTGATGGAGCACAAGCTTTACTTAGTAGAGTTTGTTTACCGGCAGCAGAAGAACTTGGATTAATGTTCCAAGATAAGGTCAGGTATTGGAGGTTGAATAACATAATTCGAATAATTCAGAAGAGTGGTAATCTCTTTGACTTCGATAATGAAAAGTTGAAGCTGACAGCGCACCCACGAGTGGTAAAGGAAATACTGGATAATGGTTCATGGTGTGATGACGATGGGCTGCAAGATATGTGGGCTGGCCTTATAGCTTCTTCTTGCAATCAACAAGCTGGAGATGATTCAAACCTTCCTTTCGCAAATACACTCAAATCCTTGACATCACGACAGGCAAAAATTCTAAAGTTCATATGTGAATCTTGCGAGATTAAAGTAGACAAGAATGATTTCGTATTTGCTGAACATATTGAAATTGGATTAGAAGAACTTTCTGCTGTGGTGGACACTAAGGACATTCATGTGCTTGATACAGAATTGGACTATTTAAGGAGTAACGAACTATTAATGAATGACGATGTTCCTCTGATAGGTGGACATGGAGCTGGGTTCGTATTTGGCCAAGACAAAGTTGTAGCACACCTTGAACCATCTCCTTTTGCAATCGCTCTATATGTAAAATCACAGGGATATAAAGGCAGTCCAAAGGAATTCTATAATCTCACATATATCGAACCAGAAAAAGAAACATAACAACACCATACAGAAAACATTGGCTTAAAGCCCACGCGCTTACTACCAAGTTGGACAGGCACAAAATCCGTAAGATATGAGCGCTTCGCAGACTATTTATTAAACTTTCATTCAAAACCAAACCACCAGACTAGAAGCAGTTTTTCAGATGATAATCCTTTAGAATTCACCGTATTTCCTTAAAAATAACCAGCACACCCACTCGCCCCCTGCTTTCACAGATATCCTGGCTAGTGGTCATTAGAGCAGACAACAGTTAAAAATTGTTAAATATTCATTTTTATTTGATATATCAAATATATTTGTATCAAATTAATGAAATCAATGATATCACAACCTTCTGAAACGGTTTTTTATTTGATTGAGAAAGCAATCAAAAATTATCGAAAATTAGCACAACAGAATATTTCAGAAAGGGTTGGCAACTTGACTCTAGATCAAGCATTATTATTACAATTCTTAGTCAAAAATCCAGGACTGTCTCAAAGTGAAATTGCTGAATTGATATTTAAGGACAATGCTTCCGTGACCAGAATGATAGAGTTAATGGTCAAAAATAAATTTTTAATGCGTAAAATGCATTTAGATGATAGAAGGCGATTCAATATTGAACTGACTTCAAAAACAAAAGAAATTTTACCTGAACTAAACGCCATTATTAAATCCAACAGGGCAACGGCATTACATAATATACCACAAGCGGAATTAAATACTATTGAATCAACACTTACTAAAATAATAAAGAATTGTAACCAATGAGAAATTTCAAAATAGCATCACTAGCCTCCTTTTTTATCTTTTTAATTTCAAATAATAAGCTAATTGCTCAAGATGATCAAACAGCATTGACAGCTGAGGAAAAAAATATCGTTGTTGATTCTGTTGGAAGCAAGCTTAAATCGACCTATGTATTCCCAGAAGTTGCGGATGAGATGACCACTTTAATAGAAAAGAACTTAAAAAAAGGGAAGTATAAATCCATCTCCGATCCGTATGAATTTGCAAGCAAACTCACAGAAGACCTTCTTTCAATAAGTCATGATAAGCATATTAGGGTTAGGTTTGAGCCACAAGCAATTGCTGCAAGACAACAGGTACATACGCCACAGGATAGTATAGCCTATCAAAATAATTACGTTGCCGGCTTAAAACGAGGTAATTTTGGCTTCAAAGAATTAAGCATTCTGGATGGCAATATTGGCTATTTGGATTTAAGAGGTTTCTCTGATGTAGCATATGCAGGTCCGACTGCCGTTTCAGCTATGAACTTTTTAAGCAATAGCGATGCGATTATTATTGATTTGCGAATGAACGGTGGTGGCAGCCCGCAAATGATTCAACTTATTTCTAGCTATTTATATGATAGTGAGCCTGTTCATCTCAACAATTTTTACTGGAGACCCACCGATAGTCACTCCCAAACATGGACATTGCCACACGTACAAGGAACCCGTAGTCCAAATACAGAAGTATACGTTTTAACCAGTAAGCGTACTTTTTCGGCAGCAGAAGAGTTTAGTTACAATCTGAAGAACTTAAAAAGAGCCACGATAATTGGTGAAACAACAGGTGGTGGTGCACATCCAGGAGGAACGGTCAATGCAACAGACCGATTCACAGTTTGGATACCTTCTGGCCGAGCCATAAATCCAATTTCTAATACCAATTGGGAGGGAACAGGTGTTGCACCCGACATTGAAGTCTCATCGAATCAAGCTTTGGAAGTTGCTCAAATTAAAGCCCTGGAATCATTATCAATAAAAAGTCAAGACCCTCAACAGAAACAGTACTTTCAATGGCACCTAAGCGCACTTAAGATACTGCTTAAACCTGTGCTTGTTGACGAGAGTGTTTTAAAATCTTACATTGGTACTTTTGGCCCTAGAGAAATTAGTTTTGAAAATAATACGTTGTATTATCAACGAGGTGAAGGCACTAAATATGAATTGCTCCCTATGAATGAGAATGAATTTATTCTTAAAGGCATGTCTTCATTTAGAATAAAGCTTATTTCAGAAAACGGCCAAATTGTTGCATTGGAAGGCAAGTATGACAACGGACGTTCCGATCGAAACTTAAAGAATAAGAGCTAAAAAAGCATAGGACAATTATGCAAAATATATAACCAAGTAGTGGTATAGCTGGCTATACGTTATACCACTGGTTATACTCAGTCAAAAACTATATGCAAATATCCATAGCTATGACTTTTTCTTTGTTGCCATTAATTGATGCTGTCTCACAAAAAAGAAAATCTAGTTTAAACAACGCTTATTGCTCCAACTTTAAGACCGCAAATTTACCTTTGTTCCATCCATGCACCAACAAATACAACTGCTTGGATCCATTCCCAGTTTCCACAAAATGGGGCCATACCTGATGAATATTGGTTAAGACTGGAATATCTAAATCCCCAGGGATAACCGTCGATGCCAGCTTTTCACCTGTATGCACATAGATAGGTGCCGATTTCTGTTCGCCAAGGGCACTCAACGCATTTAAGAAGTAATGCTCCGATGTATAGGAGACATTACAGACAAGGCTACCTTCTGGGATGTCATTAAAGGTTTCGACAAACTTGCCCTTTTTAGTGAATTTCACCACCTGCCCTGCTGCGCGATTGGCAACGAGGATGTGCTTACCATGGGCATATACACCATGTGCGGTCTTAAATTGACCAGGAGCATCTCCCTTGCCGCCCCAAGCCAGTTTTCCCCAATTCCAAACACCACCTTTTTCTTTTATCGTCATCACAAAATCACCTTTAGAATATCCATGGGCTACATATATGGTCCCCTTCAGGTAGGTCACATCGGTAACGCCAAAATTGCTGTCTTTAGATGCAAAGAACGCATTAGCAGCGGCAAACTTGAATTCGGTTCCGGTAGGCTTTAAAATTTCACTAACAATCGCACCATCCAAAGTCAATACAAGTACTCTTTTGCCCTCCTGGGCTACTGCAAGGTACTTTTCGCCTTTATGAACAAAGAATACAATCCCATGTATGTTATCCTTTAAACGGGCATCTGTTCCAATTGTTTTCCATTTTGTAA
>JAGLKG010000393.1 GCA_023141835.1 Maribacter sp.
CCTTCATTATTCTCTTCTTTCTTTTCCTCGCCTTTATCCCCTTCATCTCCCTTATCCTTCTGGTCGCCTTCGTTTTGGTCTTTCTTATCTTCCTTATTGTCGCCTTCCTTCTTTTGATCTTGATCTTTTTCGTCCTTGTTATCTTTGTTTTCGTCATTCTTATCCTGTTCGTCCTGTTCTTTTTTCAAGAGCTCCTTAGCGAGGGCAAGATTGTATCGGGTTTCTTCGTCTTTGGGATTATTCCTCAAGGCTTCTTTATAAGCCTCAACCGCTTTTTCATACTGTTTTTGCTTCATAAATACATTACCCATATTATGGTATGCTTTATGCTTGTTGGGCTTTTCAGGGGACAACTCCCCAGCTTGTTTAAAACGGCCAAACGCTTCACTATATGTCTCCTGGTCGTAATAAGCATTGCCTAAATTATAAGGTGCTGAACCATTGGCCTCGCTTTTTGCAATGGCCTTTCTATAATCTACCTCCGCCCTGATAAAATCATTCTCAGATAGTGCTTTATTTCCCTCCCAAGTTAGATTGGTAGATTCATTTAAAGCAATTTCCCTTTGTTTATCTTCCTCTTCTTGTGCATAAGAGGTAAAACTTACTAAAAAAACCAAAAGTAGATACTTTTTCATCCTATACTGTTTCTCTGTTCTTTTCATTGAAAAGGTTCAATTTTTTAAGCCACTTCGTTTTTTTATCCAAAACAAAAACGTCTAAAAATAGAAATAAAAGCCCCGCTCCCAAAAACCATTGAAATTGATCCTTATATTCGGCGAATTGTTTGGCCTCGAATTCGGTCTTGTCCATTTGGATTAATATGTCCTTTATTTGTTTCACGGCATCACTGGTATTTGAACCATCGATATATTCTCCATCGCCTTCATTGGCGATATCTTGAAGAACAGCTTCATTGAGTTTGGTAATTACGACTTCACCTTGCCTATCTTTTTTAAGGCTTTCGACTACCCCATTTCTTTTAATGGGAATTGGTGCACCTTTGCTTCTTCCTACTCCTATTGTGAAGATTTGGATTCCTACATCGATGGCTTCTTCCACGGCTTTAAGGGTTGTGCCCCCTGAATGATCTTCCCCATCTGAAACGATGAACAATACCCTGTTGGTTTGATCCTCATCATCGTAATATGTCGTTGCCAACTCGATGGCCTCATTAATCGCTGTACCTTGTGAGGTGAGCATGTCAGTGTTCATGTTCTGCAAAAACATCTTGGCTGCACCGTAATCAGTAGTAATTGGCAATTGGGGGAAAGCCTGCCCAGCATAGGCAATGATTCCAATACGATCACTAGCCAATTGATTGATTATTTCGGAGACCAATCGTTTTGCCTTCTCTAATCGATTAGGAGCAATATCCTCTGCCAGCATACTTTTCGAAACATCGACTGCAAAAACAATATCAACGCCTTCGCGTTTTACCGTTTCGAGCTTTGTCCCAATCTTTGGATTGACCAGACCCAAGGTTAGGAATGCTAGGCCCAAAAGAAAGAACAATAACTTCAAGGTCGATTTGAAACTGGATCTATTCGGGGTCAATCTTTTTAATAATGATAAATCGGCAAATTTTTTCTGAGTTCTTTTTTTCCAAATTTGGAGGAGCACAAATAGCACAACTATCACCGGAATGATGAGTAGTAGGTAGAAGTATATTTTTTCGTCTAATTGAATCATAACTTATATAAAACTCCTGAACAAAGTGTTGCGGAATAACCATTCCATTAAAAGCAAAACACCGGCCAACAATACCCAAGGACGAAATTTTTCTTCGTACTTATAATATTTAAATTCCTCTATTTCGGTTTTTTCAAGCTTATTTATCTCATCGTAAATGGCCTCTAATTTTTCGTTATCAGTCGCTCTGAAATATTTGCCCCCTGTTGCATCAGCAATTTCCTGGAGCAACTTTTCATCAATCTCTACTTGGCGCATGCCATATCTAAATGAACCATCAGCATTATAGGCAATGGGTGAAAGTGCATTACCATTGGTTCCAAGGCCAATGGTATATGATTTAATGCCATATTCAGTGGCCAAATCCGCAGCGGTTTGTGGTTCAATAAAACCTGAATTATTGACGCCGTCTGTTAAAAGGATAATGATTTTACTAATCGCTTTACTTTCCTTAAGTCTATTCACCGATGTAGCCAAGCCCATTCCGATTGCCGTACCATCGTTCAATTGGCCATAAGTGATTTCCCTGAGCGAATTCAGGACGATGGACTTATCACTGGTAATAGGTGTTTTTGTATAGGCTTCCCCAGCGTAGGCCACTAACCCTATTCTATCATTAGGTCTTTTTCGAATAAAATCCGCTGCTACTTCTTTAAGGGCTGAAAGTCGGTTAGGCTTCAAATCCCGCGCAAGCATACTGGACGAAACATCAATGGCCATTACAATATCCACACCCTTGGTTGTTTTGGTTCTTGTCGAAATATCTTCGGTCTGGGGTCGCGCCATGGCCACGATTATCGATGCCAAAGCCAATAGGCGGAAAATAAATAACAGCGGTCTTAGTTTTGGAAGGAAACTGGTTTTGGAAAAGCCCGTGATGCTTGAAATTTTTAGGGAAGCAGATTGCTCATTGCGTTTGAAAAAATACCATAGGGTTGCCAATGGCAGCAATAATAGCAACCAAAAAAAACCGGGATTGGCAAATGATATATTTTCTAACATTTATACTTCTGTTTTAACTTCAACTGTGGCCAAAATTCTGTCTATAATCTCTTGGGCATAGGTATCCCCATCTTGCCAAGTCAAAAATACCTGCTGTTGGAAACCTTTGCCGCCAAAGCTTAGAATAATGTATTGTCCTTTGATCAACTCTTCCGACTCTGGAACCTTGAATTTTCCACTGCCATAGGTTTTTAAGCCCTTTGTGCCAGTAATAGTTGTAAATTCCTCTTGCTTTGTAATAATGTTTTTGGCTCCTTTT
>JAGLKG010000394.1 GCA_023141835.1 Maribacter sp.
GCAGGCTGCGTGAAAGTTGTTGAGGTCGTGGCCATTGTTAAAAGGGCCTTGGCATCGCGAAACATAAAAGTCTGCAATTCCTTTATGTTGGCTTTGGCCTCCGCTGGGATATTAATTTCCTGGCGTACCAATACCTCAGGAGTTTCAATATTTATTGGTGGATACCCATATGAACTCGCGACCCATTCACTATCCAATAATTTTTTCGTTGAGTGTCCGGTTACCGAATCCCAAACTTTGGTCGCGCCATAATAGCTAATAAAAGCTACAGCTGAAATCAACACAAGTCCAATAGCCGCTCCCCCGACCATCACCAATTTTTTACGTTGCTTTTTATGGGACAATTCTTCTTGATATTCTTCTTGCGCCATCAATTCTTCCAAAGTTGGTTCAGGAATGGCATCATGGGTCTTGACTACTATTTGTTCAACGGCTTTTCTATCTTGATGGGCTACCGAGGTTGGAGGCTTCGATTTTGCAAATTTTACGAGATCAGCAGTCTGCAGAATGTTTTTAAACTGTTTGATGGTATCATCTTCCAGCTTTAATTCCCCAGCGTCCTTCAACATTTCCAACTTATTGATTAATTCATTGGTCGTGCTTTCCAATGCGGAAACGTGTACATCCTCTTCCAAATAGGAGCGCACAATATCGGTTAATTCAGAGTAATATTGCTTGTATTCATCCTTAATCAGATATTTTGAATTATCCAATTTTTTTAATTCCAAGAGTGCTCGGTCGTATGGGGGCAAAAGTGCCTCTTTCTCTTCTTCGGTCAACGGTTTTTTTCGAAGTACAAACCAATAAACCAGTCCGCCAATTAGGCCCAAAATGGCCAAAATAATCAATAGGATCTTCCAAAGCCCGGCATCGCTTTTTTCAACTTGGATCAAGGGTTTAATATCAAACATCTTTTGGGCCAAAGTATCCACGGGGACTGTGGCAACATTAACTTGAAGCGAATCTGTAAAATAGCCCTTTCCATTTATCTCTATGCGCTGAGAGGGCAATTTATAGGATCCGGAATCGAACTGGGTTAGGGCGTATATCTTTTGCAATGTGACCCTATCTTTTTTGTGAGTAGTGTCGGTAGCAAATGCCGCAACAGTTTCAAGGGGGGAAAAGGTCTGGCCTTCTGGAAAAATAACGACATCGGTTGAATCTATCTCAACAATCATTTTGAAGTTGATTTGATCACCGATTTTTATAAAGGTAGTATCAACCTCAGATGTAACAATGGGCTTATTTTGTGCTAGACCATGAAGGGCATATCCCAAAAGAAGGAATAAAAAAACACCTCGCTTAAAAAGCAACGCATGATTTTTCATTTGTAACCTTTCATTCATTATCATCACCCTCTTCTTTTAAAATAACCCAATAATTTTTTAACGTAACTTTCATCAACTCTACAGCTAAGAATCCCGCAACCAGATTTGGTAAAGGTCTCCTTAAAGTAATTGACCCGATCCTTATGATGTTTGCCATAGGCCATACGTACCTTTTTTGATTGGGTATTGATCAATTGAATCGTTCCTGTTTCTGCATCTTGCATTTGCACCATTCCCAAATTTGGAATGGTTTCCTCACGCTCATCATAAACCCTGATTCCCGTAACATCGTGTTTGTTGCCGGTTATTTTTAGGGTTCGTTCGTAATCCTCAGCAATGAAATCTGAAAGCACAAAGACTATGGCCTTTTTCTTCATTACATTGGTAAGATATTTTAAAGCCTCGGCAATATCGGTTTTGTTGCTTTTAGGTTTAAACTCAAGCAATTCCCTTATGATTCTCAGCACATGGGTCTTTCCTTTTTTGGGCGGAATAAAAAGTTCAACTTCGTCGGAAAACAGTATAAGTCCCACTTTGTCATTATTCTGCAAGGCCGAGAAAGCAAGGGTTGCAGAAATTTCAGTGATGATGCCTTTCTTGAATTGATTGGTAGTGCCAAAATGTTCGGAACCACTCACATCTACCATTAACATCATGGTCAGCTCCCTTTCCTCTTCAAAGACCTTTATGTAAGGCTCATTATACCTTGCGGTCACGTTCCAATCAATACTACGCACGTCATCACCAAATTGGTACTGCCGCACTTCGCTAAATGTCATACCACGACCTTTGAAGGTAGAATGGTATTCACCCCCAAAAATATGATCGGAAAGACGACGTGTCTTTATCTCGATCTTACGAACTTTTTTTAATAATTCCTTGGTATCCATTTTGTTTACTAAACCATACTGGGCATTCAAAAAAAGAAGTAGGTCACTTAGGTAGTCGAAGAAGTTATTGCCATTTTAAGGCACTTCAATCTCATTAACGATTTTGTTGATGATTTCTTCGGAAGTAATGTTCTCTGCTTCTGCCTCATAAGTAATACCTATTCTGTGTCTTAGCACATCATGTACCACAGCTCTTACATCCTCAGGAACCACATACCCCCTTCGTTTTATAAAGGCATAACACTTGGCAGCAATTCCTAGATTGATACTTCCACGTGGCGAGGCACCAAAACTGATCAGGGGTTTTAAATTTTCTAGGTTATATTTTTCTGGATAACGTGTTGCAAAGACTATATCCAGTATGTATTTTTCAATCTTCTCATCCATGTAAACCTCCCTTACGGCTTTCTGAGCGCTTAGGATTTGTTTTGTGGAGACCACCTGGTTTACATCTTCAAATGCCCCTAAAAGATTCTGGCGCATAATCAATTGTTCCTCGTTCATTTTAGGATAATCGATAACAGTCTTCAACATAAAACGGTCAACCTGCGCCTCCGGTAGAGGGTAAGTTCCTTCTTGCTCAATTGGGTTTTGGGTTGCCATAACCAAGAATGGCTTATCTAATATAAAAGTTTCATCCCCAATGGTTACCTGCTTTTCCTGCATGGCCTCTAAAAGAGCAGACTGCACTTTGGCCGGCGCCCTATTGATTTCATCTGCCAATACAAAATTTGCAAAAATGGGACCTTTCTTAATCGAAAAATCGTTTTCCTTCATATTATAGATGAGCGTTCCGACAATATCTGCCGGTAAAAGATCTGGTGTGAACTGTACTCTACTAAAACTCCCTTTAACGGCCTTTGCCAATGTGTTAATGGCCAAGGTCTTTGCAAGTCCGGGAACGCCCTCCAATAAAATATGTCCCTGTCCCAAAAGGCCGATCAACAATCGTTCGACCATATGTTTTTGGCCTATGATCACTTTATTTATTTCTAACATTAGGAGGTCTATAAAAGCGCTTTCCTGGGCTATTTTCTCATTCACCGCACTAATATCAACTGTAGTATTTTCTTCCATATATTTTAATACGTTTTCTGGTAAGGGTTTGTTTTAAATGAAACAGGTGTGCAAATTGAAAATTTATTCATAGTATAGCTGTTAATGATTGGTTAAAAAATGACGAAAGCCCTTATTTTTATGAAGTTTTTAAGTGATTTCTTTTTAATTTCACACACCTACGGCAAACATAACAAATTTTTTAAAAATTATTGTAAAAACCATTACTTTGAACAGCTGGCAAAAACAGTTTAAAAAAGGGAACAATTGCTTAAAGCCAATTATGGATGTCCAGCACCTTAAACATTGAAAAGAATATGAGCAAAACAGCATTGATAACTGGGGCCACCAGCGGTATTGGTCGAGCAACCGCGCAGATTTTCGCAGAAAATGGGATTGATTTGATTCTTTGTGGAAGACGGCAAGATCGATTGGATGCATTGAAGAAAGAATTGGGGGTCTTCTCCCAAATACACACCCTTAATTTCGATGTAAGGAGAAGGGAAGAAGTACTTGAAAAAATCGGGTCATTGCCCTCGAGTTTTTCAAATATTGATATCCTCATAAACAATGCTGGTAATGCCCATGGACTTGACCCAATTGAAGATGGGAGTTTGGATGATTGGGACGCCATGATCGATATTAATGTTAAAGGACTTCTCTATGTGTCTAAGGCCGTACTCCCGAGCATGATCGAAAAAAAAGCGGGGCATGTAATAAACATAGGATCCATAGCCGGTAAGGAAGTGTATCCTAAAGGGAATGTATATTGTGCCAGTAAGTATGCCGTAGATGCTATAAACCAAGGCATGCGAATAGACCTAAATCAATATGGCATTCGCGTTGGGGCAGTAAATCCGGGAGCCGTCGAAACTGAATTTAGCAAGGTACGTTTTAAGGGAGATGATGACAAAGCCGATGTTGTTTATAAAGGGTTTAAACCTTTGAAACCCGAAGATATTGCCGACATTATTTTTTTCGTGGTTACCCGTCCTTACCATGTGAACATCGCTGATTTGTTGGTCATGCCAACGGCGCAAGCTAACGCTACAATTATTAACAAATCATAGATTTATGTTACGGGTTATTTATTTTGGGTTCAAAATTTCATAAATTGACTTATGGGAAAAATTGAAGGATTCGAAGACCTAAGAACATGGCAGTTAGGAAGAGAAATATGTGGGGATATATGGAATCTGATAAGTAATTCCACTTTGGGCAAAGATTATTGATTAAGAGGCCAAATGAATGGGTCTTCAGGTTCTATCATGGATAACATAGCGGAAGGTTATGAACGTAATGGAAATAGAAAATTTGTCTAGTTTCTGAGTATCGCCAAAGCTTCCTGTGGAGAACTTCGTTTGCAATTACATCGTTGCTTGGATAGAGAGCATATTGACCAAATAACTTTTGAGCTAATAGTGGATAAAACCAAAGTGGAAAGCAGAAAAACAGGTGCCTTTATGAGTTATTTAAAGAAGTCAAATAGGGGAGGCTCCAAATACAATTGAAAATGTTTCTTTAAACCCGAATACCCTAAAACCATCATGATCAACAAACGCCTTCTGGTCAAAAACCTCCTCGCCCATAACGATGAGAACAGTTTTTACGATAAAAAACGGTCCATCAATATTGGCCATAAAGAAGGCAAAGGGAAGTTTTTAAAACATGTATGCGCCTTGGCCAATAGTAACCCCAAGAATCATTCGTTTATTGTAGTTGGAGTTGAAGATGAGGACAATAAAATTGTGGGTGTCGATTTTTTTGATGATAGCAAAATCCAAAATTTGGTCAATGCCTATCTCGACAATCCTCCTTTGATAGCTTATGAGAATATACCTTTTCCTCATTTAGCTGAGGGAAAGGTAGTGGGTTTGATCACAATAAAATCCAACGGAAAAGTATGCGCCCTTCGTAAGAATATTTGGAAATATTATGGTGGTTCTGTTTTCTTTAGGGAAGGCAGCATTAGTTTGCCCAAAGCCTTTGACATTGAATTGAACGATATAAATTCCAAAGCCGTTGCTACCATCGAACAGCACGCTAGGAATAATATTGAACTTACATTGGATGGGGTGATTGATTTTATAAACAATCGGCATAAAGATCTAGAAAACAATTACAAGGTTTTTAAGGAACAATTTGTGGTCTGTTGGGCAGGAAACACCAAGAAGGTCAAGGGAAAAACCTATTTTTCCCGTGTTGATATTGAACTGATCAACGAACAGGTAAAACTTTTTTATTCCACCTTGGATGAGGTTGCCATTATTTATGATGAGGGTTCTTTTACAACAACAGAGTATGTTCGGTTGGGATTGGGCAATAAATTAAAGTATTATCCCTTGGAAAAAATGACCATTACTTTTGAAGACAATGGTACCTACCAAATTCAGAGCGATTTGATTTTTGAAGCTCCTAAATATGATAAAAAGACCTTACACCATATTTTTAATGCAAACACTTCATTATTACAAAAAATAGAAAAGGGGATTGATTTAAAGCTGGGTGAACTGGAGGACTTGTCCCATTTACCTGCTACATATTTGATTTGTTCTTTAAACGGATTTGGTGAAGCAAAAGATCAAATGGAAAAGGCCAAGTCTCTTGTAAAAAAGGCCAACGAAGAGGTCTATCGTTCTTTAAAAGAATCACTACGCATACTGCGAAAGGTGAATTATAGTTAAATCCTATTAGTTCAATTTCTTATTCTATCTGTTTTAAAATCCAACTCGAAATCTCAGTTAGTACCATTGGGGAAAAAGTTTGTTCAATGACACCATATTCACTTGGTGATCCTGTTTCGCATTCTTGAAACAAATGATTCAAACTGGGAAATTCCATCAGTGTTACATTGCTGTTGCC
>JAGLKG010000395.1 GCA_023141835.1 Maribacter sp.
TTACGGCTATTTGCAATGTAGAATCCTCAAAGGATGTTGTAGTCACCGGAATACCTTTCGTACCTTGGTCGGGGCTATCCATTGTTGAACTATATCCTGTATCTGTTTTTGAAATATTTAGGACCAAGCGCAACTGAATTTCTTTTAAAACGCCATGCCATTGCCCGGTGATGTCTTGAGCGGAGGCCGAAATAATGGCTAGAAATAGTATTGATAATGTGATTGTATTTTTCATTTTCTTTGGGTTAAATGTTATTCCTCCATTGCCTTAATAAGTTCGTCAATTTTTTTCAATCTTGGCGCATACATTTTTTTTACAATCCATCTGCTGTAAAAATAAGTTGCAACCCCAACCGCAATGCCTACACTTATAGGCATTATTAATTGCTTGTTTTCAAGGGTGTCACCACTCGAAAAACCGAGTATGAATAACATGTACCCTACCATTGGTGGTAAGATATACCAGTAAAGTGCTGTATCGCCCATTTTTTTTAACAACCTCAGATAAGTTCTGCATTGATATAGATAGTCAAGATAATTTTCAGTAATGGTATTTGGCTTATAATTTCTCAACCTCCTAAGCTTGACCATATACCAAATCGCCCAGAGAGCAATCAAAATTGATGCAATTTTCGAGAGGATATGTGGCACGTAATACACATAAAATATAAATACGGGTATAACTATAATTGCAGCTACCTGTTCTATTAAAACCCCATACTTCATCAATTTATGAAAACGATTCAGGCTAGATTGCATATCGATCAACAATCGCGACTTCTCGAATTTTATTTGTTCAACTTTTGGGGAAGACTGCCAGATTTTTATTAATTCATCTTCAATCATGACTTTTCGTTTATACAGTTCAACAGCTTCTTTTTTATTCGTTTGATTTTGACGGCAATGTTATTTTCCGTCAAGCCTGTAATGTTGGAAATTTCTTTGTACGGGAGTTCCTCTAGATATAGCGCAATAACTGCTCTATCGGCCTCATGTAGTTTTTTGATACAGCTTCTCAATAATATTAATTGCTGATAGTTGTCCGTTTGCGTGGGTTCTGTGGGTAAGTTCCCTATAGTTATGCTATTCATTCGCAAGATTTTCTTTTGCTTTTTAATGTCTTTTGAACGAATGCGTAAACAGACATTAAGGGTTATCCTGTACATCCATGTTGCCAAAGAGGCATTGGCATTAAAAGTTGGCATTGCGTTCCAAACATGGATCAATACTTCCTGAAAAAGGTCTTTGGTGTCTTCGGCATCTTTGGCATAAACAGAACATATACGAAGCAGCTTTTGCTGGTTTTGTTCCAATGCCTTAAGAAAGGTGGTTTCAAGTTCTTTGGTCATTCTTAGGTCTTGTCTCTATTCTTTTAGTTACAAGAACTTTAAAAATATGACAATTGGAAGGATATTTTTTGGTAGTAACGTATCCAAACCAAATGATTTTGGATAAAACTAAAGCTCAAAGAACTGTGCATAGGTCGACAACGAAGGTATTGCCCCAAAATCTGTTGTGCTAATAGCCCAAGCTGTATTTGCTTTTTTGACTATTTCGCCGAAAAAGGTCATTTTTTTAAAAATTAATAGAGGTTTCTTTGTTCCTCATATCTGGATATAAAGAGAACGTTTTAACCCTTAACCCTTAAATTAAAGTCATAAACTCCAACGATTGCCCACATCTGAAACGGGAATACAGCCTTGATAGCCCATTGGTATGGGGTCATAATTGAGTATGTTTTCACCAATTTCTTCCGAAGAAAAATATGCCCAAATAGCCATGGATTTGAGCGATCTGTAAAAACCTACCGGTTCTTGTTTGCCAATAGTTGTTCCCCAAACGCCATCATTGAATTTTCCAGAACTGGCTTCGGCAGTTTTTAGGACTTCCATTCTATCCTGCTCATCTAAATTTATAAATGCCTCTCCAAAATTATTTTTACAGTCGGCATTGAATGCTGCGATTTCGGTTCTTATTTTTTGCTGCCCACTTTCATCATAAGTTTTGGCAAATACCTTATCAATGAATAAATCCACTTTTACATCTAAAGCCCCGGGTGTATCAGTTCGGGGTAATATCATATCTATCAGGGTAGAAATAGTTTTGGCCTCATCATCTGTTAAAAAAAGTGGCTGCCAATCTAATCGAGATTCGGTTTTGCATGATTGTAATAACGAAAGTAGTGAAGGCATTAATACTGCGGTTCCTGCCAATACACCTGTCTTTTGTAACGCTTTTCGCCTATTCATAGCTTAAATATTATATTTTTTCAATTCAGATACTGCGTGATTTGCTGCTCTTGCCGTAATGGCCATATAGGTAAGTGAAGGATTCACACAAGATGATGATGTCATGCAGGCCCCATCGGTAACAAATACGTTTTTAGCTCCATGTACTTGGTTAAATTCGTTCAATACAGAGGTTTTTGGGTCGCGACCCATTCGTGCGGTACCCATTTCATGAACGCCATATCCAAAGCCGTGCTCATTATCAAAGCCAACCACATCTTTTAAACCTGACTTTTCTAGCATGGCTACGGCATCTTCCTGTATTTGCTTATTTAGTGCTTTTTCATTATCCTTAAATTCACCGTCTATAGATAAGGTAGGTTGCCCCCATTTGTCCAACACATTATTGTTCAGGGTCACTTTGTTATCATGATACGGCAAACACTCGGCAAATCCAGTAATGAAAAATTCCCAAGGGCCAGGTTTTAAAATATTGTCTTTATAATTAGCACCAAATGATTCTATGTTCGCCGCTGCTTGAGTTCCTGCCCGACCGCCTCCTCCTTGAAAGCCAAAACCTCGTAAAAATTTATCCGTTTTAGTTTTTTCGTCAATATTTACATATCTAGGAATGTAGATACCGTTGGGTCTCCTACCCTTATAATATTTGTCATCAAAACCATCTACTTTCCCAAGGGCACCCACTCTGTAAGTATGGTCCATTAAGTTATGCCCTAGCTCCCCGCTATCATTTCCAAGACCATTCTCGAACCGGCTTGAAGTAGAGTTCATTAGTATTCGAGTAGTGCTCAACGTAGATGCATTGCAAAAGATAATTTTTGCTGAATAATCTATAGCCTCATTCGTCTCCGCATCGATTATACGAACGCCTGTAGCTTTTCCTTTTGCATCATCATAAATAATGGACTGTACAATGGAATACGGTCTGATGGTCAGGTTCCCAGTTGCATTGGCCGCAGGTAATGTTACGGCATTACTACTGAAATATGCTCCATAAGGACATCCTCGATTGCATCTATTTCTATATTGGCATTTTCCTCTTCCGTTGAGAGGTTCGGTAAGATGTGCTGCCCTGCCAATAATCATATTTCTACCTGGAAAGTCTTTCTCAATCCTGCTTTTGATATGCTTCTCCACACAATTGAGTTCCATGGGAGGAAGAAAATGGCTATCCGGTAATTGAGGTAGTCCTAGGGCTTCACCACTTATACCCGCAAATTTTTCAACATACTCATACCAGGGCGCAATGTCTTTATAACGAATTGGCCAATCAACACCATGACCATCTTTGGCATTCGCTTCAAAATCAAGATCACTCCATCGATAGGTTTGCTTTCCCCATAATAACGACCTGCCTCCCATTTGATGCCCACGTATCCACATAAAGGGTTTCACCTCTGTATATGGATTTGCAGCATCATCGGCGAAGAAATGCTTAGTTTCAGTACCAACCCATCCTGATCGAATGCTTGACTTATAAGTTTTTTTTTCTTCAGGAGTAAGGCCCCCTCTTAGCTCCATGTCCCATGGGTCAATGTTCATGGTGGGGTAGTCCTTAACATGTTCTACTATTCTTCCCCTTTCAAGGACTAAGGTTTTGAGCCCTTTTTCACAGAGCTCCTTGGCTGCCCATCCACCACTAATACCTGACCCTATGACAATGGCGTCATAGGTCGTTTCTTTTTTTGCATCTATATTAAAATTGGCCATCTGAATTTCATTTCTGAAGCCGAAGATAAGTATTAATAAGAAATAGGACAAGGAGAAATAATGATTATGAAGTGATGGTTTCTTTAGACCTTATTAGCCAAAAATAGCATGATAAGTGGGCAAGGAAGGAATAGCCCCAAAATTAGTGGTTGTAATAGCCCCGGCCATATTGGCTTTTTTAACCATTTCAGCCAATAAGTCAGTATTTTCCAAAATCTCCATAGGGTTATGTATGGTAGAAATTTGGTATAACAGACAGCCAATAAAAGCATCTCCGGCACCTGTTGTGTCTACTGGGACGACCTTAATACTCGAAATGGTTTGTTTTGATTTTTCAGTACTTAACAAGGTGCCGTCCCCTCCTAATGTAATGGCAATGACTTTGGTTCCTACTTCATGTAAGACCGCACAACATTCTTCCAAATTGGTTTTGCCCGATAGCAATTGGGCCTCCTCCAAACTAAACTTGCACAAATGGGCCTTCTGTACAAAAGGCATGCATTTTTTTATAAAGACCTCTTCATTATCTTTCCAAAGATCTCCTCTAAAATTGGGGTCAAAACTTATAAAGGCATTTTGGGTAAGGGCATCAAAAAAGTACCTGCTATAGGCAGCTTCCATATCTCCCCCAAGCAGCGCTGTAGCCGCGCCAAAATGAATAATATTTTCCTTAAAATTGTTTTTAATGGTAGAATCATACTTTAGTTCCTTGTCGGCGCCCCTACTAAATACAAAATCGCGTTCGCCATCTTCGGCAATGGAGACAAAGGCAATCGTAGTAAAAGTTTTTGAACGCTGCGCCAAGCTAATATCCACATGGTTGTCCTCTAGCACATTTAATAAAAAAGAACCGAATTGATCATTGCCAACACAGCCTATGAATTTACTCAGACCACCAAGTTTAGCAATGGCACAGGCAACATTTGCAGGTGCCCCGCCCGCTTTTTTAGTGAATACATCGGCTTTGGAAAGATCATTGCCCTGTTTTTCAGCGACAAAATCGATTAGCAATTCACCAATACAATATACCTTCTTCATGACCTCAAATACTTCATTGATTCATCTAATGTAAAAACAAATGATAGCTTATACCAAAGATTTGTTGTGAATTACAAAAAAGTCAATGGCTCGTACCTGGATTTATCCACATTTGGAGGAACCACAATCGGTACACGTCAAGCATCCTTCTTGGTATATTAAATTGGTTGATTTACAATTATCGCATTTTTGTCCTTTAGCCTCGGTACCGTCTGCAACATAACGCTTAAGGGCCCGGGCAACTCCATTTTTCCAGGTATTGATTGATTCCCCTTCCAATTGTAGGCTATTGATCAGATCCCCCACTTTTTCAATGGGCATGCCGTGGCGTAAGGTACCAGAGATTAACTTGGCGTAGTTCCAATACTCAGGATTGAATTTGTGCGATAGTCCCTCAATGGTAGTTTTATAGCCCCTCGTGTTCTTATATTGAAAATCATAGCGAGTGGTGCCATCCTCATCTTTATTTTTAATAATTAAACCCTTATTGACCCATCTGGGAATAAGAATCCCGTCTTCATCATCTGCGAATCCTGTAAAGATCTCATACGGGTTGTCGTCTATCAGACCTATAAAGGCAATCCATTTTTCCTTATTGTTTTGAAAGCGAACCACATCGGCTTCCAGGACTTGGGGTCTCTTTGTTGGGAAATGGGTCAAAGTTTCTTCTGCTTCGGGCTCGTTTGATATCAGCACCCCTGATCGGGAGCCGTCACGATAGACCGTAACCCCCTTACATCCTGCTTTCCATGCTTCCAAATAGAGTTTGCCAACCATTTCTTCCTGCACATCATTGGGTAGGTTGATGGTAACACTTATAGAGTGATCAATCCATTTTTGTACAGCACCTTGCAAGCGCACCTTGCTTAACCAATTCACGTCATTGGAAGTGGCTTTATAATAGGGGGATTGTGCTACGATTTTGTCAAGTTCTTCCTGACTGTATTTTTTATTGATGTCAAAACCTTTGACCTTCATCCATTGTTTAAATCTGTGATGGAACACTACATATTCTTCCCAAGAATCACCTACTTCATCAATAAAGGCCACTTTTACATTTCGATCGTTGGGGTTCACCTTTCTTCTTCGCTTATATACAGGGAGAAAAACCGGTTCGATGCCCGATGTGGTTTGGGTCATTAGGCTTGTGGTGCCGGTTGGCGCGATGGTCAATAAGGCGATATTTCTTCTGCCATATTCCAACATTTCATAATACAATTTTTCATCGGCCTTTTTTAATCGAAGAATAAAAGGGTTTTCTTTTTCCCTTTTGGAATCGAAAATCTCAAAAGCCCCTCTTTCTTTGGCTGCATGTACAGATGCCCTATAGGCTTCCAGTGCAATTGTTTTATGCACTTTGACGGAAAATTCATTGGCCTCGATACTCCCATAACGTAGTCCCAAGGCAGCCAACATATCTCCCTCAGCTGTTATTCCAATTCCTGTACGGCGACCTTTTACGGCTTTTTCCTTGATTTTTTCCCATAACCTTGTTTCAACAGCTTTGGTTTCAACCAGTTCTGGATCCGCATTGATTTTGGCCAAAATAGCATCGACTTTTTCGAGTTCCAAGTCGATAATATCATCCATGATGCGTTGGGCGGCTATGATATGCTTCTTAAAGAGGGGAAAGTTAAAGGAGGCTTCTTCCTTAAATGGATTCTCTACATAAGAGAATAGGTTAATGGCTAAAAGGCGGCATGAATCATAAGGGCACAATGGAATTTCACCACATGGATTCGTAGATACTGTTTGGTAACCGAGATCAGCATAACAATCGGGGACAGACTCTTTTATAATCGTATCCCAAAACAAGATTCCGGGCTCTGCGGACTGCCAGGCATTATGCACAATTTTACTCCATAATTTTTTGGCATCAATATCTATTGAAACTTTGGGGTTCTTGCTGTGGATAGGAAACTTTTGGGTATAGGGAGTATTGTTCTCAACAGCCGACATAAAAGCATCATCGATCCGTACAGAAACATTTGCCCCTGTAACTTTCCCCTGCTCCATTTTAGCGTCGATAAAATCCTCGGCATCGGGATGATTAATAGACACGGATAACATCAATGCGCCCCTGCGACCATCTTGTGCCACCTCGCGTGTAGAATTTGAATACCGCTCCATAAAGGGAACAAGCCCAGTAGAAGTCAAGGCTGAGTTCTTTACCCCTGACCCTTTGGGCCTAATATGCGAAAGGTCATGGCCAACCCCTCCTCGACGTTTCATTAATTGTACCTGTTCTTGATCGATCTTCATGATACCGCCATAAGAGTCAGATGCTCCTTGGTTGCCGATTACGAAACAATTGGAGAGGGATGCGATTTGAAAAGGATTTCCAATGCCCGCCATTGGACTTCCTTGCGGTACAATGTATTTGAATTTTTGGATTAAATTAAAAACCTCATTCTCGGAAAGGGGGTTAGGATACTTCCGTTCCACCCGAGCTATTTCCTTGGCAATCCTACGGTGCATGTCATTAGGATTGAGTTCATAGATGTTCCCCTTTGAATCTTTGAGTGCATACTTGTTGATCCATACTTGGGCAGCGAGATCGTCACCTTCGAAATAGGCTAAGCTCGATTTATAAGCTTCTTCTTGGGAATAGATTTTTCTTTGGGCGGGAATGGTTTTTACCGACATGCGTGCTTTTTGCTTAGAATGTTTGCTTTGAAGAAGTGAAATTAATCATTATTTGGATAACTACTTTATGACAAAAGTCATATTGTTTACCAGAAAACATGCTTTTAGTACTGATAATCAGTTAATTAAAAATTTATCAACAATAAAAAGTTAACAAATAAAATCAACCTTATTTTTTTATTGATTGGGCAGGTTTCTAATGACTTCAATGAATCAACAAGAAAATAAATTTTGCCCTTTGGAACATTTAAAGAATTCCTTACCTTTTTACAAATTAAAAACACGACCAAAATGAACTTATTTGAAGAAATAAAAAACAAGCTCAGTCATGAATTTATTGATATCGTTGAATGGCTTGACAATACCAACGATACTATCGTCCATAGATTTGAGCGATATCAGAACGAAATAAAAAATGAGGCAAAATTAATCGTTCGTGAAGGGCAGACCGCCGTTTTTGTAAATGAAGGTCGGTTGGCCGATGTTTTTACCCCGGGAACGTATACCTTAAATACTAAAAACCTTCCGGTCTTGGCAACATTAAAAGGGTGGAAATATGGCTTTAACAGTCCGTTCAAAGCTGAGGTATATTATGTGAATACCCGACTATTTACCGACGAAAAATGGGGAACCAAAAACCCCTTTATATTAAGTGATGAACGTTTTGGTTTAGTAGAGATAAGGGCCTTTGGAACCTATAGTTTTAAAATAAGCGACCCTGGAAAATTTGTGGTCGATGTTGTGGGTACTGATGGAAATTTTACCAATTATGAGGTCAATGAACATTTAAAAAGTCTAATAGTAACTCGTTTCACGGACACTGTTGGCGAGGCTAACCTACCCATTGAATTGTATGCTGCGAATACCAGTGAGCTTTCTGAGACCTGCCAATCGGTTATGCAACCGGAATTTGGTAGGATAGGTATAGCGTTGGAAAAATTTTATATTGAAAATGTCTCGATGCCAGAGGAGCTCAAAAAGGAAATCTTTGAGTACAGTAGATTGGATAAGCTAGATATGACCAGGCTTTCGCAATTCAAAGCTGCCAAAGCCATGGAAGCCGCTGCCAAGAATGAAGGCGGTACAGCAGGTGCAGGAATGGGAATGGGAATGGGATTTGTCTTGGCCCAGCAGATGGGCAACATGATGGGCCAATCGACCCCCCAACAACCTTTTGCCGTTCAGCCTCAACAGACAGCGGCGGTTCCGCCGCCAATACCGACCCAAGTACTATATCACTATGCGGTTAACGGACAACCGGCAGGCCCTGTGACTTTCGATAAACTCAAAGAGCTATTCGCAAGCAGGACCATAAACAAGGACTCATTGATATGGAAACAAGGTATGGTCAATTGGACAGATTTAAAGAATGTTGAAGAACTTAAGGCTTTTTTGGGGGGAAATACACCACCACCTTTACCAACAGAGTAAACCACATACTATTTTTATTGAATTCCTATACGATTGTGGGAAGGGCAACATTTGTCTATGGAAGAAACCTTAAATTCCGAACTCAATAAATCCTGCGCTAATTGTGGCGCAGAATTAAAATTCAAACCCGGTTCGCATCAATTGAATTGTGCGTATTGTGGTTATGAGGAATTTATTGAACAAACCAAAAGAAGTTTTGAAGAATTGGAACTTCAACACTATTTAAAAGTCGTTGGTGAAAATGCCTATACAGAAACCATTGATTTACTCAATTGTAAAAATTGTGGGGCCAACCAACATGTAGAGGAGAACTATAAGTCGCTCGATTGCGTGTATTGTCGAGAGCCACTTATTCGAGAAGATATTGAAAAAGAAGGTTGGATCCTTCCCGGGGCCCTGGTTCCTTTTCAATTAGACATTAAAAAAGCAAAGGCCATTTTTAAGAACTGGGTCAATGGTATATGGTTTGCTCCAAATAAATTGAAGAGGGCAGCATTAGATCCAGAAGGACTTCATGGGTTATATGTTCCTTATTGGACGTTCGATTCGAATCTTGATGCGTCTTATCAAGGGCAAAGGGGGGATTATTATTATGAGACACAAATGGTTAAGACCAAAAATGGTATGCGGCCAAGACAAGTGCAAAAGACTAGATGGTCGCCTGCCTCTGGAACGGTAAGTGGCTTTGTAGACGATATATTAATCAATGCATCGGAGAAAAAACGAAGGGATATTCCAAAAAAAATAGCTTTTTGGAACCTGAAGGAGCTGACTGTATTCAATTCAAAATATCTTGCTGGTTTTGTTACTGAGAAGTATACTATTTCACTTAAAGAGGGCCATCACCGGTCATTTCAGGAAGCGAAGCGAATTGCTTATAGCTGGATTCGGAGAGATATAGGTGGGGATACCCAGCGAATTGGTCATGCAGATATTAAACTGTCTGACGAGACTTTTAAGCACGTTTTACTCCCGGTTTATCTTAGCTCATATATGTATAAAGGCGAGGAATATCACTTTTATATTAACGGGCAAACAGGGGCGGTAAGTGGAACAAGACCTTATTCTTTCTGGAAAATTTTCTTTTTGGCGCTTTTTATCATTGCGGTTTTTGCTCTTATTGCGATTTTTGCACAATGAGAACACTGGTAATTGGGGATATTCATTCGGGGTTAAAAGCACTTGAACAGGTTTTGCAACGGGCACAAGTCACTGTAAATGATAAGCTCGTTTTTCTTGGGGATTATGTTGACGGGTGGAGTCAGGCGGTGGAAACCGTTAATTTTCTGATAGATTTAGAGAAAACCCATAACTGTTATTACCTACGGGGGAATCATGACGAACTTTGTTCAGACTGGCTGGTCAAAGGGGAGAATAACCCAATGTGGTTGAGCCATGGGGGTTCGGCAACTGTCAGTTCGTATAACAAAGCAGATGAAGCTATCATAGCGGAGCATATTCGGTTCTTTGAGGGTTTAATAAACTATCATTTGGATTCGAGTGATCGCTTATTTCTTCATGCGGGTTTCACTAACCTGAGAGGTGTAGATCACGAGTATATTCCCAAGACCTTTTATTGGGACAGGACTTTATGGGAATTGGCACTTTCATTAAATCCTAAATTGAATAATGAAGATCAA
>JAGLKG010000396.1 GCA_023141835.1 Maribacter sp.
GTTTGCTTCCGGCAGCTTTACATGAGTATTCCAAGCTCCCTAAGATATCGGTATTCTCGAAATTACCCGCTATGCGCGCTACAAATACGTCCCCTATCCCTTGATCAAATATGGTTTCAACGGGAACTCTTGAGTCTATGCAAGAAAGTATCACTGCTTTTGGAAATTGCCCAGAAACTGTAGTATTTCTTTGACTTTCATAACTTCTGGTTTCCATTGTGGATTGAATATATCTTTGGTTGCCATTCATCAAATCGTCCAGTACTGTATTTGGAGTCAATGCTGACTGGGCAGCTTTATCTATTGTTTTGGTAATCATTTTGAATATTTTAATAATTGGAATATAGTACGGTACCCCATAACTGAATATAAGGTACTAAAAATGTAATCATAAAACCGTGATGACTCTATGGTAAATGAATGTGTAAGCTAAATTTGCTCTGGAGGAGGTAGAAATATGTCTCGTGTATGATTGTAACAGCCTTCAATATAAAAGGTCTTTGAAGTTGCTTTTTCATCTAGAATTGACGAAAGTGGATTATGCCAATTATGATAAAATGTGTCCTTGTCGGCTATCTCTTTTTCACCTTCTTTACCTTCTTTTTGGTTTTCGTCTTCACCGTAATCCATAATCAATTCCATATTCTCGTTGAAGTCCACGAGTACAGCCAATGAAGGCGCGATAATGGTAATTGCTAGAAAAAATGAAAAAGTGAAAAGTACTATGGATTTCATTTAAGGAAATTCAATTTTGCGCAAAGATAGAGGTCTTGCTTCTAATTTATAGTTAAAGAAATTTAAAAATCCTTCAACAACCGTATGCTTTCAGATGTGACCCACCCTGTTTTTCCGTCTACAATCTTGATTTTTTTCCATTCATTCAGTTCTTCAAGGACATTTACCTTAGTCCCTTCATGAAGAATGAATATCTGCTCACTTCTTTGATTAGGTTCTGCCTTTATTTGAACTTCACTTGAAAAAACAATTGCTGGCTGGTCCGCTTTAAATTCATTGTATTGCACAAATGCGAAAGCTGCTGAACCCATAGAAATAAAAAGGGCTGCGATACTACTAATTAAGGCTATACGTTTTTGGGTAGCATACCTAAAATAATAAAAGGCGATATATAGTAGGGTAAAAAGAATCATAAATACAACAGCAGTGTAACCCCATTGATCGAATGACATTATCTCGGTCATGCTTTTGTATATTTTTGCTAACCCAGTTTCCGGTAGGGTTTCGATGGCATCAAGGGTCATGTTCTGGGCATAAGAAAGGTTGTTCTTTATTTCCGCATCATTGGGAGATAACAGCAGGGCTTTCTCGTAGTTATAAATACTGGGAGCTATTTGGTTCAATTTGTAATGGGCATTCCCAAGGTTAAAATAAAGCTCAGAGGAATGCTTGCCATTTTCCAGAATCCCCGAATAATAATCGATTGCCTTCTGGTAGTCACCATTATTATAGGAATCGGTAGCCTGACTAAAAAGAGCTTCGTTCTGGGCATTTCCAAAAAACGAAACCAATAGTAGAATAACGGGAAGTAACTGTTTCATTCTCTAAAGTTGTTTATCAAGATAAGAGATTACCTCACTTGCTTTATCATAATCTTGCTGCATCTGTACATCCGAAAATAGACTGTAACGTGCCATTTCACAATTCTTCAATAAACCGACAAATCCTTCTTTGGCACCTTCATCTACTTCTTTTTTTGTTAATAAAGAGGCAATCTTATCTTTACTGAACTCCGAGGTCTCTATCTTTAATTTTGCCTTTAGATAATTATGCAATGCCTTTTCAAGTGAAACATAGAATGCATCTTTTTTACCCAAGGTCTTTTTAGCTTCAGAGAGGTATTTTCTGGCTAATTTATTGGCTCTTTTTATTTTATTACCATCAATATCACTAGCTATGGCATCTCGTTTTTTCCTGAATAAAATTGCTAACGGAATCAGGAGTAAAGGAGATAACCACCATGCATAAAAGTATTTTGAGCCGAAGAAATAGTTGGAACCTATAGTTCTTAGATTAGGCCTTAATTTGATAAAACCAAATTGATTTCCTGTAGAAACAACTGTTTGTTTTGTGTTATTGGATGAGCTAGTGGTACTTGCCAAAGCATTGGATGGCCCCTCTATGACATTGATTAAAATCTCTTCTGAATTGACGGTATTATACTTTTCGGTTTTTGGATTGAAATAGGTGAAAGAAATACTTGGCATAGGGTATTTGCCCTTAAACGTTGGGACGATGGTATAACTATTGCTGACCATACCCTGCATTCCTGAAAGTGTTGTACGGACATTTTCGTTGAATTCTGGATCATAGACTTCCAATGACCCCGGTAACTCTGGTTCTGGCAATTGAAATAACTTAAGATTACCCTTACCAGTTACTTTGATAATGGCCTGTAACGATTCTGAGGCATTTAAACTTGTTTTGGTGGTAGAGACCGTAAAATCAAATTGGCCAACAGCGCCACCGAAATTGGACGGTTTCCCCACAGAAGGTAGATTCTTAACATTTATGGTTCGTCTTCCTGCGGAAACTGTTTTGTTGGCCGGGGTATAGATACGTCCGCCAAAAAAATTACGTTTGTTGGTCGGCACTTCTACGGTAACATCCAGGGAAAGGGGTTCAATCTCTAACTTCCCCGATTTTTGGGGATAAAGCACCACCCGTTTCAGGACAACAAAGCGATAAGTCTTACCCTTGTATGTGCCATTTTCAATATTTTGCCTTTGTATGGGAATATCCTGGCTCCAAAAATTATTGTATTTGGGATTGTCTAATGGACGGTAGTTCGAAACCCTGATTGACGGGCTTATATACAGCTTATACACCACACTAATCTGTTCATTCAAATAGGGGTTTACTTTGGAGACCTCTGCGACCAAATGCAGGTGGTCATTAGCAAAGTCATCAACGGTCATTTGGTCATTTGGTTTATCGACCGCGGCGGTCACCTCAACCTTTTTGGCCAACGATTTATAGGTTTTACCAGCTATGACAATTGAAGCCTGTTTTATAGTAAATTTACCTCGTGCTGTAGGGACAAGCGTATAAGAATAGGTTTTTGAATACGAACGCACCCCATTAATCCATGAAGAACTGATTGCTTGCGATGGCCCCATAAGCACGCGAAAACCGGTAAAATCAGGCGGGGTAAAATCATCACCATCCTTATTCATTATGAACTCAACACGCAACCTTTCATTGATTCCCAGTTTTTCCTTACTAAGTTTCATTTCAAAGGTAACTGCATTGTCTTGTGCGTTCATGACAAAGATCATGAAGAACATCGCAATAAACGATATGAAATATCTAATATTCATGGTATTACCAATCCTTTTCATTTTTAACCTTGACGCCTTTAACCTTTTTGGCATCCATTTTCTCCTGCACTTTTTTCTCTTCGTTTTGCATAGCTTCTAGCAAATTTTGAATTTGCTGTTTAGATAATTGATTGGGCCTTGGTTGCTGTTGTTCCTGGGGCTTATCTCCTTGTTCAGGTTGTTTTTTTTGCTCCTCTTTCTCATCACCCTCACCTTCATTATTCTCTTCTTTCTTTTCCTCGCCTTTATCCCCTTCATCTCCCTTATCCTTCTGGTCGCCTTCGTTTTGGTCTTTCTTATCTTCCTTATTGTCGCCTTCCTTCTTTTGATCTTGATCTTTTTCGTCCTTGTTATCTTTGTTT
>JAGLKG010000397.1 GCA_023141835.1 Maribacter sp.
AATGAGGAAGTACAAGGTTAGTGACAGTGAATTGATATCACTTTACATTAATGGAAACGAAGAAGGATTTAAAGAATTATTAAACAGACATAAAAACAGGGTGTTTACTACCATACATCTTATAGTTAAAGATAGATATCTTGCAGAAGATCTTTTGCAGGAAACATTTATAAAAGTCGTAAATACAATTAAGTCTGGTCGATACAATGATGAGGGGAAATTTTTGCCATGGGTATTACGTATAGGTCATAATTTAGCCATAGACACCTTTAGAAGAGCCAAAAGGTATCCGACAGTCCTGATGGAAGACGGATCCAATATTTTTGATACGCTTGAATTTGCCGAATTACCCGTTGAAGATAAACAAGTTACTCAGGATTCTGTCAATAAATTAAAAAGACATATTCAGGAGTTACCTGAAAGCCAAAAGCAAGTATTGATAATGAGATCTTACCTTGACATGAGCTTTAAAGAAATTGCTGATGCTACAGGAGTAAGTATAAATACAGCCTTGGGGAGAATGAGATATGCCCTGATAAACCTTAGAAAGATCATCGATAAAAACAATATTGTTCTAACAAATTCTTAGCTCTTGTATCGGTAAAAACAATATTTCCATATTAGTCGCGTTATTCTAGCATAACAATACTATAATCAATATGGAAAAAATTTACTTTGAAAGTCAAAAAAAAGGCAGTTCTGTTAAGGCCTGCAGAGAAACAATTCAGTTTTTGATTAGTTATTCCAAGTCATTACGTTTTGTTGAACATAATAACTTACAGTTTGAAATTAGTTTAAACTGAGAATTGACCTGCTATTTGCGGGTCTTTTTAGTTTTAGAATAGTCATTTAAAACGGTTTTCCTTCCAATGGTGGTGGTTATTATGTCTTTTTCCAAATCCCATCCCCTTGCTTGGGAATACTCCCTGCCATACCAAATTATCTGTAAATGAAGGTCATTCCACAAGCGTTTGGGAAATATTCTTTTGGCATCTTTTTCTGTTTGGGTCACGTTCTTACCGTTTGAGAATCCCCATCTGTACATAAGTCTATGAATATGGGTGTCAACTGGGAAAGCAGGTATACCAAAGGCCTGTGACACTACAACACTGGCTGTTTTATGTCCAACAGAAGGTAATTCTTCAAGCAATTCAATTTCTCTTGGTACCTTGCCCTCATACGTATCGATTAAAATTTGCGACAAACCATGTATTCCCTTTGACTTCATGGGTGATAGACCAACAGGTTTTATGATTTCGCGTATTTCCTCAATAGACATTTTAATCATGTCATAGGGGTTGTCGGCTTTTGCGAACAATTTTGGAGTTATTTGATTTACCCTTACATCAGTACTCTGTGCGGATAACAATACAGCAATCAATAAACTATAAGGGTCCTTGTGAATCAAAGGAACTGGAATAGTAGGATATAATTCTTGCAGTGTTCTAATGGTAAAATCAACTTTTTCTTTTTTTGTCATTTTAAGCTTAATTTCGCCATAATTATAGCATTACAAATTTATATAAAAATTGACTATGAATACATTGAAAGTGGGGGATAAGGTTCCAGCATTTGAATCTAGGGACCAAGATGGAAGAGTTATAAGATTATCAGATTATAGCGGAAAGAAACTGATTGTATTTTTCTATCCCAAGGCGAGCACACCAGGTTGCACGGTTGAAGCCTGTAACCTTAGGGACAATTTCAAAGAGTTACGGGCACAGGGCTTTGAACTATTGGGTGTAAGTGCAGATTCAGAAAAAAGACAAACAAATTTCAGAAATAAGTATAAATTCCCTTTCCCTTTATTGGCAGATGAGGATCATTCAGTGATTAATACTTTTGGTGTTTGGGGTCGTAAAAAATTTATGGGACGTGAGTATGATGGTATTCATAGAAAGTCATTCGTTGTGAATGAAGAGGGTGTTGTGATAAAGGTCATTGATAAGGTAAAAACCAAAGATCATGCCGCACAGTTACTCGATGCATAGATAATATTTAAAGAAAAAGAAGGGATACCCTCATCCAGGTCTTATTTTCTTTAAACTTTTTCTTCGTCTTTCTCACTGGTTTTTGGAGCAAAAAGGTTCTTTTCCTTTATTATTTCAGCAATACCTGTGGGTAGTGCACCTTCCCAACCCTCTTCATGGCTCACTATTTTTTTAAATACATCCCGAGAGAAAATGTGCATGATTTCGGGATCGTAATCAATAATGTCCATGACTTTACCATTGTATTTAAAGAACTTGTAAAGTTCCTTCATTCTAGGATGTACCTTAACATTGTTGCTTGTCATTATTTGACCAGTTTCTACATTTTTCATTGGGTACAGATATACTTGAAGTTCTTTAAAGAACAATTTTCCAAAGGCTTCTAAAATACCACCACTAAGATGTCTATAGTATTTCTCATCGAAAATATCGACCAGATTGTTCACTCCCATGGTCAGACCAATTTTGGCCTTCGTATAGTTGTTGAAATACTCGACCAGCTTATAATATTCCTGGAAATTGGAGATCATGACAGTATGGCCCATAGAACATAACAACTCGGCTCGGTCCATAAAATCACGTTCGTCAATTTCTCCAGATGCTTTTAAGTTGGATAATGTAATCTCAAAGATTACAAAGGCCTTATCTTCATCAACGGCTTGATCACGAATGAAAATTTCATAGGATTTCTCAAACATATCCATATTGACTTTGGTCACAGGTCTAAAACTACCTCGCAATGCCAATATGTTCTTTTTATAGAGTTCTGAAGCAGGCAAGAGGTTGTTACCATCAGGTCCGAACATAACAGCATCGGTCATACCATTTCGAATCAGCTGTAAACTCATTAATCTATTGTCAACGTTCTTGAAATTGGGCCCAGAAAAGTTCACCATATCCATTTCAATCGTATCCCTATCTATATGGTCGTATAAATATTTCAGTAGTTTTCGGGGTTTATGATATTTGTAAAAAGCACCATAAATAAGATTAACGCCCATTATCCCCAATGCTTCTTGTTGTAGGCGTGCCTCGTTCTGCTTAAAGCGAACATGTAAGATTATTTCATCGAGCTCCTTTTGGGTTGGGTCCAATTGAAATCTTATACCAATCCATCCGTGTCCCTTGTACCGTTTAGAAAAATCAATGGTGGCCACAGTGTTCGCGTACGAAAAGAACAACCTCTCCGGGTGTTTATCTCTTGTAATGCGCTCTTCCATAAGACGCATTTCATGCGACAGCATTGTTTTTAACCTAGACTGGGAAACATATCTTCCATCTTCTTCAAATCCGTAAATGGCATCACTGAATTCCTTGTCATAGGCGCTCATAGCCTTTGCAATTGTCCCAGAGGCCCCACCTGCCCTAAAGAAATGTCTTGCTGTTTCCTGCCCTGCACCAATTTCTGCGAAGGTTCCGTAAATGTCTGGATTTAGGTTTATCCTCAGGGTCTTTGCCTTGATGGAAGGAATATTTTCAAAAGCAGTGTCTCTTTTAAGAACTGAAGACATATGGTGGATTTTATAGGGACAAAGTTAATAAGATTGGATAATCTATTAAATAAATAAGTTATAAATTTGAATTAAATAGCTGAGCGGTTGAAAATTACATTTTTAGGTACTGGAACATCACAGGGAGTCCCTGTAATTGGTAGCAATCATCCGGTTTGCCTAAGTAATGACCCTAGGGATAAACGCCTTCGTGTCTCGGTACTTTTATCATGGGACAAGTATAATTATGTCATTGATTGTGGTCCTGATTTTAGACAACAAATGCTTGCACATAACGTTTCAAAATTAGACGGAATACTTTTTACCCATGAGCATGCCGACCATACCTCTGGCATTGATGATATTCGACCTTTTTTCTTTAGACAGGGCGATATTCCTATTTATGCCCATAAGAGAGTTGTGGAATCTCTGAAAGTACGTTTTGATTATATTTTCGCAAGTGAAAATCGATATCCAGGAGCACCGGCCGTTGAGGTGAATTTTATTGAAAAGGGCTTGCCTTTTACAATTGGTGATGTTTTGGCCATTCCTATAAATGCAAGTCATAATAGGTTACAAGTTTTTGGATATCGAATACATGACTTTACGTATCTAACCGATGTAAAGTCGATAAGCAATGAAGAGATTGAAAAGATAAAGGGATCTAAGGTGTTAGTCGTCAATGCACTTCGTATAGAGCCCCATCATTCACATTTTAATTTAGAGGAAGCCGTGGCATTCATTAAAAAAGTGAATCCGCATAAGGCCTATATTACCCACATAAGTCATTTACTTGGATTTCATGAAGTTGTTGAAAAGAAATTACCAAAAGATGTACATTTGGCCTACGATAACCTTGAAATAATACTATAATATTTGGATAGAATGAAAAGTAAGATATTTATTTATTTATTTATTTTTACGGCATTAATATGCCTTTTTATGTTTGTCAGCAATGGTAAAATGCAAGATAAATTGGGGGACAAAATTGAAGGTTTGCGATCCAATGTAACCACATTAAAGGATTCATTACAGTCTTCACAGTTAAAAGTGTTGGATATGCAATACTTCTCTTTGGAGAACAATGATGATGCCCTGGCCTATTACGATCACTTAGAACTCGAAGATCCAAGTCGCTATATAGCCGATAAGCTCTTGGAAACCAATGAAAAGAAAGGAAGCAATCCCTTAATACCGTATGAGGGAATGGAAGGTGATTTTAAGATGAACAAGATTAAGATATTGAACCATAAATGGATTGTAGCCGACTTTTCAGACGGCAAATTTTGGGGTGAAGTTTTAATCAAGTATGAATTAAAGGATGATTTAGGAATAGATTTTGTCTTATTGGATTATTTACTTTATACACGTAGTAATTAAATTTTATCTTCTAGCCATTTCTTAAACGAATGAAAATTCTGGGGAGCAACTCCATGGCCAACAGGAAATTCTTCGTATACATAATCAATTCCCAACTCATTTAGGAATTCGGGTATTTTTTGGGCCCACTCTGGTGGTATTACTTGATCAACTTGTCCGTGTGAGGCATAAATTCTGAGGTTTTCATGGTTTTTGGTCATGTATTCCTCGGCAATGATATTTTGATTGATATAGCCGCTCAAAGCCACAATATTTTTTATTTTTTCAGGATAGGAGAGTGCAACAGCATAGCTTAAAATAGTTCCTTGACTGAATCCCAATAATGTAATTCGGTTTTCATCCAATCCGTATGCCTCGCAGGCTTCATCAATAAACGCCATGATCTTATCCCTCGAAAGCATGGCTTGTTTATCATCACTCCATTTTCCCTTTTCCGCATCAAAATTAATAGCATACCAAGCATAGCCGAAAGGCTCCATCGGGTAGGGTGCTCGTACTGAAATTACGCATAGCTGCTCTGGAAGTTCGGGCGCAAAGGAATACAGGTCTTCTTCATTGCTGCCATATCCATGAAACATAAACATAACAGGCGGTTTACCTTCTTGCAGGGAAGAAGGTTTTATCAAGTGTGTTAACGAGAGTATGGCAGTAGTCATAATTATTGGATAAATTTAAACCACTTTTGAAAATAGGGCCCAACAATCGGAACCATTTGCTTCTTCTCGTTCAAAGCTCCTAGAAATCCGTATACCCATAGAACAATATAACAGAGATACAATGCATAAAGCCCATATACATTAAACCAAACGCTTGAGAATAGGGCAAAAGCGTGAAACATTAGATGAAGTCCAAAAGCTTGGCGTGTATGAAAACGGGCGAACTCATTTTTGGGTTCCATATTCATGGTTATGGCTATTAAAGCTCCAATGAGCGTAAGGTAAGCAATGATTGCAGTAGTTTTTCCTTCTTTAATGGTGTTCATTATTTGCGAGGTCTCTTATTTAACTTTGGTTTGATAGTGGTGTTTAAACCTATTTAAGAATCAGTTGATTATTATTGACAATGCCATACACATTACCTTTTAAGGTCTTTTCCAGTGTTATACTGTTTTTTGAGGTTGATAAAATGTTGTCCAATGTAAAAGAGTACTCTTCATCAGGGTCAAATAGCGTAAGGCACGCTTTGCTCCCTTGTTTCAACTCTTGGGATGATAGATTATATCGTTTCCTTCCTTTGGTCATTAGTTCTATTGACTTTTCCGTACCAAAAAGCTGGTTTAGCACGCCGAATGCGCTTTCCAATCCAGTTGTACCATACGCAGCATTGTCAAACTCTACACGCTTTTGTTCAATGTTCATGGGAATATGATCGGTCGTCACAAAATCTATGATACCATCTTTTAACCCTTTAATTAGAGCTTTGCAGTCTTTTTCTGTTCGAAGCGGTGGCATAACTTTATATACAGTATCAAATTCGTCAAGAACTTCATCAGTAAAACATAAATTATGAATGGCAACACTGCAGCTAACATCCAATCCCTTTTTCTTGGCATCTGAAATGAGTGTAACGGCATTTGCTGTTGAAATGGTGGGAATGTGCAATTTACCCCCGGTATACTCTAAAATAAACAAATCTCTAACAATCTGGATTTCCTCCGCGAGTGCAGGTATTCCCTTTAAACCCAATCGAGTTGAAACCGTTCCTTCATTGACCATTCCCTTGCCAGCAATCTTGTTATCTAGCGGTTGCGAATAAATCAGGCCATCAAAATTCTGGACATATTGCAATGCAATTTTCAAAAGGTTGGAATCTTTGATTGCTGACTTAAAATCATAGAAACCAATTGCCCCAGCGTTACCCATATCATATAACTCCGCCAAGTCGTTCCCCTCAGCCTTCACGGTCATACATCCTAAGGGGTATAGGTTAGTGGCATATCCGCGCGACGCATTTTTTAAGAAAACGATGTCAGAGCTACTATCGGGAACAGGATTGGTGTTCGGATTTAGAACAATGTCGGTAAAACCACTTTTAGCTGCGGTCGTAAGTCCGTTTGCAATAGTCTCGCGCTCCTCAAAGCCTGGTTCACCGAAGCTTACACTACTATCGAACCAGCCAAGGGATACATGCAGGTTTTTTAGATCAACGATTTTTGTTGTACCTGTAGCCGTGATTTTTGAAGCGATTTTATAAATAATCCCATCTTTAATAAGAATGTCTCTTTTTACTAAGTGCAAATCTTTGTTAGGGGCATTTACAATATGGGCAGATTTTAAAAGTATATTCATTTCCGCTTTATTTGTCTAATGTTTTAAGTATTTAATGATGAGCACTTCGATTAAAATAAACAGTACCGCTAAAATAACAAACCATTTCCAAAGCTCTGTTACACTATTGTCGTTTTGTAAATTCTGGAACAAAGAACTAATAGACCCTTGCTTGCTATTGAACTGTAAACTATTTATTTCAAGATAATCCAATTCACTTTCATTCCTCGGATAATTAAAACTTATGTGCATTAAAGTGTTTCCATTTTCCGAAACACCAAAGATTCCATCCGTAGTCGGATTTTCATTAAAGATCAAGGACACTTTATTCGCTTGGGTTCGTTGTTGGGGAATAAACTCATAATCATCCTTGAAAACCTTTAGAATATTATCTTTTGATAATCTTTGGGTAACATCTATTTGAGTCGAACGTCCATTAGTACTATATAAGCCTGGTAAATTCAGGCTATTGGCGCCCATTTTGTAAAAGGTGGGTACTATTAAGGGCGATTGCTTAAAATTCGAATATTGGTCAGATAAGGAAGCGGTAAATACATATATTCCATTCGCCGCGGTCAGAAAAGGTTGGCCATTTTGATAACTCAATATAGAAGGTCCATTCGTTCTGATTCTGAAGAATTGAGACACCTTAGGATATTGGAAGTTTTGTATTTTTTTTTCAAATACATTGTCATATAATGGATGTGAGAAGGAAATCTGGGTAATGTTTCGATCGGCAGCAACTTTTTCAATATAAGATCCTACTGAAAATTTGATCAATAATTGATTGTATGAGTTCAAATTTGAGTCGACTCCGGGTATTACCACTAAATTACCGCCATTAGCGACAAAAGAGGTTAAACTGGCAATCAACGCGTTGGAAATATGGTCTAATTCATTGAGTATGATCAGGTTTTGTACATCGATATCCCTATAGTTGAGATTTTTAGTGCCAAAGGATGAAAATAGAAATTCATCCTCAGTATAAATACGTCGTAGGTAATCTGAATCAACCTCACCAATGACCAACACCTTTGGCTTTTCCTTTACATCAATATTAAAATAAAGATGATTGTCGTAAGCCAAACCCACATCCAAAATTTCAAACCTTCCATTTATCGCCTCCCTTGC
>JAGLKG010000398.1 GCA_023141835.1 Maribacter sp.
AATTCTGCGTACGGACCCAAATATGATACAACCCGGATTTTTCAAATTTAATTTCGGTTTTCGCATTTCCAACAGGTACACCCATACCATGGGCCATAAGGTACGGGGAACCCATTTGCTGAACAAATTGTGGGTCCACGACCCAACCTCCTGGATTGTCGAAACTCTCTGCTTCCACTAGAACATCCTGTGCGCTCAAGTGAAAATTCAATAATAGGCAACCAGTAAAAAGTAAAAAAAGTCTCATCCAAATGATTTATATCTTATTTAATTCGTCCTTAAAATATTTAAGGGAACAGGTCAGCCCATTCCAATTCCTAAAGATATGGATTAAACCTAAATTCCATATTTCATCGGATCATTAAAAGTCTATTGTCCAGTTTTTTTCTAGAAATACTCGTACCATAGATTACGCCTTTCTAGTTTTCTTTCGTATCCATTGAAGTAGCATCCTTGACCCTATGGCCATTAGGCCCGAAAAACCATTAAACGCTATGTCATTGGGGTCAAATACACGATCAGGGAGAAATATTTGGACACATTCATCAAGCAAACCAATTATAAAGGTAGCTGTAAGGGCCAGCAGGGCAGGCTTGAGCACCTTGCTTTCTTGTCCTATCCTTTCAATCAGCGCCATATGGATGAAAATTGCCAATACGCTATATTCCATCAAATGGCTACGCTCAGGCATTCCCAATCTTAGGAAGAACATGATGTACACTGCCGACAAACCCAACCAAATCGTAATTTCAGCCCTACTTGGCCGTGTTTTTATACCATGTATCACAATGGTTGTTCCGACAAGTGCCATAACCAGCAAGAATATCGCTGCCCGTAGATCTTGACTTGCAAATACTTCGACCAGGGGTTGCCCAAAAATGAGTGTTGAAACAATTGTGGCAAGTACAATAAACGCATATAGCCAGAGTTGCTTCTCCCAAGATGATGTAAAAAGAGACATTATTTTAAACCTTAATTCATGTTCAAAATTCAACCCAGTTGGAGGCCATTTAAATGTACGGCTTATTTTGGACACATCTTAATAAGGTCAAGGACATGCACAAATTTCTTTCATTTAAAATGGGGGAAATCAATCTTAAACTTTCAAAATGTGAATTTATTAAAAATGAGAAAACTCCTTTAACAAAAAAGATTTTAAGAGATGTACCGGCCCTTCTACGATTGTTTCAGTACTAAATTAGTCGCTGATCTCAGATATGACAATCTTTTTGATTTTGGGGACATCCAATGGGTTATATCGTTCATGATATTTTTTTTTGATTCCAAAATCAGTGAGTATGTAGTGATAATCCACACTGACTCCTTCTTTTCCCAAACAGTTTTCAACGCATTTCAAAGGACAGCCATCCAATGCGATAATAGTTCGCTTTGATTTTGCTATTTTCACCATTGCTTTAACTCCACCGCCAACTCCAGAAATACAGGACATTTCAGCCAATTTATCAAAATCTAGCTCTAGGGCGACTTGATTGGCTAACTGGGCTGCGCAAGAACTTCCAGAACACGAATATACAATGGGTAATTTTTTATAATCAGAGTTTTTCATAGTTAAACAGTATCCGTTTAATAAAAAAATTTAAACTTAATGTCTAGTTTCTACTCGTTATTATTTCCAAAATACATTATTTTCAGATTCTACAAAGGCATTAATTTTGATAAGAATCCTTTCAGCGGAAATATAAGTGTACTCGAATTAACAATATAAATCTACATAAATTACAGAATACAACCGATATGCCAAGGATAAACTTCTCGCTCTCCCAAGTTGACCTCAACCTCTTTATACATAAAAAAAACTCTTCGATTATAAAGAGCTTTCTACTCATTTGTTGTTATATATTTACACGTATACAGCTCTTGTTTCCGCAATAGTCCGTTGCACAAATCTTCGCATTACCCGCATTAATCGTGTATGGAAACACAACTTTCCATAAATTTTCACCGTACCATGTCATAGGAATGGGCGTAGATTCTTCATTTAAAATTAAATCGACCGTACTCCAGTCCTGAGGCATGTTTGGGCTTTTATTATCATGGATCCTTGCTTTGATTGTTACTGTCCCAAAATCATCATTCTTAGAAATCTGATGATGGGAAATAACGGGAGGTGCTGTATCTGGATTAATATTTTTTGCAATAAATATTCTTTCTTCTATGCCTTCCTTTCCTTCTCCTTGGCCCATTATTATATCTAATTTCTTATCGTTATTTATATCACCTAGAACCATTGAGAGGGTAAGAGGGGTCGGGTCTCCCTTTAATACAGGTTGCACCAACTTAAATTGACCCTTACCGTTATTAACTAATAATCTATCTTCCCCTGTCAAAGAACTAATTAGAAAGTCAGGATCCCCATCTGAATCATAATCAAGAAAAGTGATATTATTGTCATCTTCCCCAACATTTTCGGAATCTGGCCAGTTCTCCTTCGTTGCATCAATAAACTTCTTCCCATTATCATTTAAAAAAATATGCTCTCTTCTAGAATATGCCTTTTCTTGAACAATAGCTCCATCATTTACTGTAACCAAGTCCAAGAATCCATCATTGTTTACGTCCATCACTTCAAATTCATAATTATTTGTATAAGCAGGAATAGCTCTTATATTTTTATAAAAACCCTTTCCATCATTTTCAAATAATCTACTTGTTCCACATCTCTTACAAGAAATAGCAATGTCCAAATCAAAATCATTGTCGAAATCAATAAACTCCAAATCCCAAGAAAATTGAATGAGAATATTAGGCATTTGGTTTTTTGTGACATCTTGAAAATTACCCTTACCATCATTTAGCCATAGCATGGTCTTACCTCCAGAATTATCCATATTTGATCCTGAACCCCAATCTGCCAAAACAATGTCCAAATCGCCATCATCATCAATATCTCCAATTTCCAAATCTCCAATGCTTGATTTTATTTCGGGAAATTGGGTTGAAGTTACATTTTGAAAATAGCCATTACCTAAACCTATATAAAGTTGACTTTGTGTTTGAAAAGTCGTCCCAACTATCATGTCTGGGATGGAATCTTTATTTATATCACGCACCTTAATGACTCTGGCATAATACTTGGATTCCATGAATACTTGAGTTGTGATTTCTTCGAATCGTTTTTCGGGACCTTTGTTGATGAAAATACGACTAAATTCCAATGCCCCTGGTTCAGAATAATCACCTCCATTCGCAAAGAGTAGATCCAACATATTATCACCATTTATATCAGCAACTTCAACTCTGTTTGTCCACTCACCTGTATCTGGAAGATATGTTTTAGTTTCATCTACCCAAAGCTCGGCCATAACGTTTATGTTAGACGAAACAACTTGGGGAACTTTTTTCTCGCAAGAGAATTGAACGAATCCTATCCAAATCAAAAAAACTGCCTTTATTCTTACCATTAGATAATTTATTGGTTATAAGGGAAGCTTAGAATATGCCAAACCCAATAACGCTCTAGAATTTGATCGTTTGTAACCGAAGATAGGGATAAGATCGTAAATTACAATTGGATAGTTTCCAAAATTCATTTCACTTTTTTATTGTAGCAAACCCATTTCCGATAGTTAAGAGTTGACTTCTTTTTGAATCTTAGTATCGAAGTAAAGTGATGCGCCTGATAAATCCATTTTTGCTTTTATATTATTCTGTAGCACTATAGATGGTTAAGTATCTTGGGGTTACCCGTTTTTTTTTAAGAAAATTGTCATACCTTACAAACAACCAGTTAACTAGATACTTTTGAGAATAAATCCATTTATTGTATCATCTGCCATTCGTGGATTTCGTAAATGCTATGTCCTCGTTTGTCTTTTATTATTAAGTTTTAGCTGCTCAGGCCCTCTCCCCGAAGAGGTTGAACAAGTGTATGAATCGCTACCCAAATATGTTGACTATAATTTTCACATAAAACCTATTCTATCCGATCGATGCTATACTTGCCATGGACCAGATCCCCAAACACGTAAAGCAGGTTTAAGGCTCGATAATGAGGAAGAGGCTTTTAAAAAATTACAATCAGGCAATCGCGCTTTCGTAAATGGAAGCATTAACAAAAGTGAAGTTATTCATCGACTACTGAGCAAAGAACCTGATAAGGTTATGCCCCCTCCTGAGTCTGATCTTACGGTTTCCTATCGTGAAATTGCTTTGATTGCGAAATGGATTGATCAAGGCTCTGAATGGAAAGAACATTGGTCATTTTTTCCTATAAAAAATCCACAAGTTCCAAAAATCAAGAATAAATGGGCGCGTAACAATGAAATTGATAATTATATTCAAGAGACATTGTTACAGCTAGGTATTGAGCCTTCCTTTAAAGCAGACAAAGAACATCTTTTAAAGAGAGTTACCATGGACCTTACAGGTTTGCCCCCTACCTTGGCGGATATAGATGCTTTTCTGGTGGATCAGTCCGAAGATGCTTATGAGAAGGTCGTGGATCAACTTATGCAAAGTGATGCCCATGCTGAAAGATTGGCGATGGAGTGGATGGATGTGGCGCGCTACTCAGACTCTCATGGCGTCTCTTTTGATGGCTACCGCACTTCTTGGCCTTATCGCGACTGGCTCATACAAGCCTTCAAGAATAACATGCCCTATAGCGAATTTATCACCCATCAATTAGCTGGTGACTTGATTGAAAATACTGATGATCAATCCAAGATCGCCACAGCCTTTCTTCGCATGAATCCCTTGGAAGCTTCGGCAGGTTCAATCCCCGAGGAATTCCGAATAGAGTATGTAAACGAAAGAGCTTCTGTCACTGGAGCAGCTCTACTAGGACTCACGCTAGAATGCGCAAAATGCCATGATCATAAATTTGACCCTATCACACAAAAAGAGTTCTATCAGGTATCCGCTTTTTTTAACACTACTGAAGAATACGGCCTCGCACCTACTGATGCAGATCGCCCTCCAACTCTTATCCTCCTTAACAACAAGGAAAAATTGCAGATTGATTCGATGGTTCAATCGATTATGACCCAAGAAAAAGTGCTCAAAGGAATAAAAAAAGAAAAAATCGTATCTTTTAAATACAATAGGCCGCTTATAAAATCTCCAGTTAAAGGACATATTGGACATTATGCCTTTAATGCCATTAAACCCTATAAAAAGGAGATAAAGAAAAAGGACAAGGACAAGGACAAGGAAAAAGAATCTGATCCAGGCTAAAGATGGCGCTTACTTTTCACAAAATGCATGGCCTGGGTAACGACTTCATCCTGCTGGATTTACGTCACCAGGACTTCCATATCGACAAGAGCACGGCTGTCAGGCTGGCAAACCGCCACACTGGTATCGGTTGTGACCAGATCCTGGTTTTGCGTAAACCACGCGCTGACCAGCAACTGGCTTCATTTGAAGTCTGGAATGCGGACGGAAGCCGGGCCGAGCAATGCGGCAATGGGGTCCGTTGCATGGGTTTGTACCTGCAGATGCGCTCGGAGACCCCGGCAGGTGGATTTTCACTCGCTGGACCCGCAGGTAACGTTGAAATTGAATGCCTGGACGATGGGCTGGTGCGGGTCGATATGGGCCGCCCTGTATTTGAACCGAGCCGTATTCCCGTGTTGTTGAAAAATATTGAAGGCTGGTATTCACTGGATATTGGCCAAATGCATTACAAACTGGGCGCAGCCTCGATGGGCAACCCGCATGCGTTGATGGTCGTTGATGATATTGATAGCGTGGATGTGGCGGATTTGGGTGCTTCAATCAGCTCACATGCCGGGTTCCCGCAGGGCTGTAACGTGGGCTTTGCACAGATCATTGATCGCGGAAATATCTATTTGCGGGTATATGAGCGGGGGGCCGGGGAAACCCTGGCCTGTGGCTCAGGCGCCTGCGCCGCAACGAGCATTCTTCGCAAGGCCGATTTGGTCGACGAAAAGGTAAACGTGACCCAAAGGGGCGGAAACCTTATACTATCGTGGACGGGGAGGGAGAAGCCCGTCATTATGAAGGGGTCCGCAACTCACGTTTTCGAGGGGAAACTGACATGAGCGATACCAACAGGTCGATTGAAGATATCGTTTCAAGGTACCTGCAACAGAATCCTGGCTTTTTAGAGCAGGAACCTGCGCTATTGAAGTACCTGGAGTTAAGTCATGCCTCGGGGCCGGCTATTTCCCTGATTGAAAAGCAGGTGCAATACCTGCGCGGGGAAAACGAATCACTCGAACAACGTCTCAACCAGCTGATACAAGTCGCCTCAGATAACGAAAAACTCATGTATCGCCTGCACCACTTGACGCTCGAGCTGATGTCCATGGGTGACCTGCCGTCATTCTTTGACCAGCTCAGCGAGGCACTGCTTGAGGAATTCAATGCCGATATCCTCAATATCACGCTTTTCAACCACAAAGTTGAAGCGGGGCCAAAAACGCCGATGTTCCATATCGGCCGCGACGATCCCGAGATGCAACAATTCCAGGATCACCTCGATAAGGGTGTCAGTGTCTGCGGACGTTTGGACCGTAACAAGCGCGATTACCTGTTTGGCACGCGCGCCCAGTGGGTACAGTCCACTGTGCTGGTGACGATGGGTGACGATGGAATGCTGGCAATTGGCAGCAGCGACCCGGCACGCTTTTATCCCGGCAT
>JAGLKG010000399.1 GCA_023141835.1 Maribacter sp.
ATCATCAACAAGACTCCAAGAACATTAAAAATAGTATGGAACAATGCCAGTTTCAAGGTATAGTCAGTCTCGAAAATGCCAACAGCATCGGACAATGTATTGACCAAATTTACCAACGGATAAAGAAGTGCCAAGGCCACGATACCCGTTGCCAAATTAAAAATAAAATGTGCCCCTGCAAGTCTTTTCCCTGCAATATTAGAACCCAAAGAACCCATAATAGCGGTGATTGTAGTACCGACATTTGCGCCAATAGCAAGGGCCAAAGCATTTTCATACTCTATCTGTCCAGCAGCCAAAGCCGTTAAAATCAGGGCCAGGGTGGCACTACTTGATTGCAAAATTGTAGTTATGATGATTCCAAGACCTGTATAGATAACCACGCCTAGAAAACCCGGAATTGCATATTGGGTAAGGTCAATATATTCTTTAAATACATCGAAACCCTCTTTCATATAGTGTATCCCTAAAAAGAAGAAACCAAGACCGGCCAGAACATTTCCCATACCCTTTAGGGATGCCCTTTTCTGAAAGGAAAAAATAATACCAAAAACCAACATAGGCATGGCAAGGGCCGATATCTTAATCTTTAAACCAAAACCAGCTACCAACCAGGCCGTGGCAGTTGTGCCGATGTTTGCTCCGAATATTAGGCCTAATCCCCCAGCTAAACTTATCAATCCTGCACTGATAAAGGAGATTGTAATTACCGAAACCAAGGAACTAGACTGAATCAATGCTGTTACAAAAGCTCCAACGGTTATACTCTTATAAAGTTTATCAGTGGCCTTTTTCAAAAGGTTTTGTAGAGGCCCTTTGGTAAAGACCTTAAACCCCTCCTCTAACATGATCATTCCAAATAGTAAAATGGCAACTCCAGCTGCAATGGTTTTGAAATTTGGATTAAAATACAGAACAACGGCAAGAGCAACTAAAAGTGTATAGAACAATGACCTTCTGAACATATCTGAAATCTATGCATAATTCATCGTATTCATTTCAATTAAAGAATGGCCTTGAAAATCTTTTTAGGCCTATCTTTTTAATCTCGAGAAGATGATTTTGAGTTCCAATTTGGAATTCATGAAATAAATAACAGAACTTATTATTTGATATTAATTTAAAGTAAATATAAGGTAAAATAATAGTAAATAAAACCTCCACAGGACGATAATCAATGGCAAATTCTATGATTTTTGTGTCCAAAATCCCAAACTCTCAATCAAAACAATTTAGTCCTAAAACAGTGGAACAAAGTATTGCCGAATGCTTTGAAGACCAAAAACCAAAACCAAAAATTGATAACGTTTACATTACATTGACCTTAAGGATTTAAAGTACGTTTGCAACATTACTTTGAACTATTGGATATGGATAATATTTACCTTCTTATGATAATCGCTTTGGCCGTCCTTGCCATTGCGGATTTGGTCGTGGGAGTCAGTAATGATGCCGTGAATTTTTTGAATTCGGCCATAGGCTCCAAAGCCATATCCTTTCGTACGATTATGATTGTGGCAAGTATTGGTATTGCTTGTGGGGCCATTTTCTCAAGTGGCATGATGGAAGTTGCAAGAAAAGGAATTTTTAATCCTGGGGAATTCATGTTTAGCGAAATCATGTTCATTTTCATGGCTGTGATGATTACTGATATCCTGCTATTGGATTTTTTCAACACCTTGGGAATGCCAACCTCTACCACAGTTTCAATTGTTTTTGAGCTGTTGGGGGCAGCAGTGGCCATGTCATTGATTAAGATTGGTGTTGATGGCGGCAACTTTTCGGATGTTGTCAACTATATAAACACTTCTAAGGCTTTTCAAATAATCATGGGGATTCTACTCTCGGTGGTTGTGGCATTTTCGATCGGTGCACTAGTCCAATGGATTTCCAGATTGTTGCTTTCATTCAATTTTGAGAAAAAGGCCAAGTGGGTTGGTGCCCTGTTCGGCGGGGTGGCTTTATCGGCAATCACTTATTTTATCCTTATGAAGGGGATAAAGGGTACCGCCTATGCATCCCAAAGTTTTGAGGTCATCGGTGGAATGACCATCAAAGATTTTTTGGAAGTAAAGGTATGGGGGATCATACTTGTAAATTTTTTAATATGGTCTTTACTTTCATATGTGCTAATGGACTTAGTGAAAATCAATATTTATAAATTGATAATTGGTGTTGGCACATTTGCACTTGCCTTGGCCTTTGCCGGGAACGATTTGGTTAATTTTATCGGTGTTCCCATTGCCGCCTACCAGTCTTATGAAGCATGGTCCGCTTCTGGAATGGCCGCAACTGAATTCAGCATGGACATTCTTGCCGAAAAAGTCCCCACCCCAACATTGCTTCTTTTTATCTCTGGAATGATTATGGTAGCCACTTTATGGTTTTCAAAAAAAGCCCGATATGTGGCTGAGACAGAAATTAACCTTTCAAGGGAAGGGGAAGCCAAAGAACGTTTTCAACCCAACTTTCTCTCACGGGGTGTTGTAAGATTATCTGTGGCCTTATCCAAGGTATCCGACCTGTTACCGCCTTCGATAGGAAAGAAAATAGATGCCCAATTCCACAAACCTGTTATTACACTCTCCAAGGATAAAACCTTTGAACTACCAGCGTTTGATATGGTAAGGGCTGCCGTTAATCTCATGGTTGCAGGTATTTTGATTTCTATAGCCACCTCCTACAAATTGCCTTTGTCAACTACCTATGTTACATTTATGGTAGCCATGGGAACGTCATTGGCAGATCGTGCTTGGGGAGCCGAAAGTGCCGTCTATAGGGTTGCCGGCGTATTAAATGTTATTGGAGGATGGTTTGGCACTGCCATTATAGCTTTTATAGCATCTGGAGCTATCTTGACGATAATTAGTTTCGGTAAAGGGGCGGCTATCGCCGTATTGCTCTTCGCTACTATTTTATTGCTAGCTAGAAATTATATTTCATATAACCGGAAATCCAAGGAAATCAAGGCCGAGGATAGTTTGCGGAAAGCGGAAAGTAGTTCTATTCAAGGAGTCATTGAAGAAAGTGCCAATAACATAGCCAGTGTAATCAAACGTGGCAATAAAATCTACACAAATACAATCAACAGCCTGGCCAGACAGGACTTGAAACAGTTGAAAAAAAATAAAAAACAAGTTTCAAAGCTGTCTGCAGAAATAGATGACCTCAGGGACAATCTTTTCTATTTTATTAAAAATCTAGATGAAGCCAGTGTAGGTGCCAGTAATTTCTATATTAATATACTGGGTTATCTGACCGACATTACCCAATCGCTGGACTATATTACCAAAATAAGCCATAAGCATGTAGACAATAATCACAAGAAACTTAAGTACAATCAGATTAAAGAGCTCAAATTGATTAACAATGAATTGGAAGTCTTACTGAGCAAGACACAAAATGCATTTGATAACCGTTCTTTTGAGGAGATAGGCGTTTTGCTAAATAACAAGCAAAACCTGTTTAAAATGGTCTCTGAAAAGATAGCGACCCAGGTGGCCAGAACACGAACAGAGGAATCCAGTCCTAAAAACACCACTTTATATTTTTCGCTTTTATTGGAAACAAAAGATTTAATAACAGGAATTATGAATCTACTGGAATCCTATTACAACGAACATGATGACTCTATAGAACCAGCAAGGTTAGAAGAATAGCTTTTGAGAAAGCCGAATAAAAAGCCTATATTTAGGACACATATACTCATTTAGTATGGGAAAGTACTACTTCATGTTGCTCATGCTGGCAGGCTTAATTAAAGGTACAACTCAGGAATTAACCGGCACACAATTATTGAATAAGGCGATAGCCTATCATGACCCAAATGATTCGTGGGATACATTTCAAGGGAAATTGTTCATTACCATGAATACTCCTGGTGGTAAGGAGAGGTTAAGTGAAGTTGAGATTAACCTACCCTTGGAGTATTTTAAATTGACCGCATCTCAGGAGGGTACTACCATTGAACAGACCCTTGAAAAAGAAAATTGCACGCTAAAGTTAAACGGAAGCACCACAATTTCAGCTGAGGATAAAAAAACCCATCGAATAAGCTGCGAACGGGCCAGCACAATGAAAAATTATTATACCTATCTCTATGGGTTACCTATGAAACTTAAAGATCCTGGAACACTTCTAAATCCAAAAGCCCTAACCAAGATTTTCAATGGAAAAAAGTACCAAGTATTAAAGGTAAGTTATGATGAAAAGGTAGGTAAAGATGTTTGGTATTTTTATTTCGACCCTGTGACATTTGCGATGGAGGTTTACCAATTCTTTCATGATGAATCAAAAAACGATGGGGAATACATCATCCTAAGCGATATCGAAAGCGTTGGCAGTATAAAAATGCCTAAAACAAGGGCCTGGTATTACAATAGTGGTGATACGTATTTGGGAACAGATATTTTGACGAATTCGGAACGTCTTTGAACCGATCTTTTTGTTAAGAGGCTGTTTTGAAATATGTGATTAGAATTATTAAAGGCAATTTTTGAGGAATAACGAGGCTAAATTTTTAAGCATAG
>JAGLKG010000004.1 GCA_023141835.1 Maribacter sp.
TCATTGTCAATGGAACGCAAGATTTGAGGAAACAAGAACCTGCCCAACTCCTTTCTTTCTTGATAAATTTCCTTATCACTTCCTCTAGAGAAATATATGCGTTCAAAAGAACATGCTTTGCGTTCTTTGGGCTCTAGGATTTTTTTTATCGCCGAACTGCCGTCTTTTTTAATGATAATTGCATGGCCAGGATCCAATTCCTTGACTTCTTTAAATGGAACATCGAATACGGTTTGTATTGCGGGTCTTTCGGAAGCTACAACAACGATTTCATCATCCTTATAGTAATAAGCTGGTCTTATACCAGAAGGGTCTCGCAATACAAAAGCATCGCCATGGCCCAACATTCCTGCCATAGCATAACCGCCATCAAAATTCTTTGCCGCTCTTCGAAGTATTTTGTTCAGCTTTAATCTCTCGGCAATCAACGGAGAGGCCTGCAGCTTGTTATAGCCTTCTTTTTTAATTTGTTTATATAGCTTGGCAACGGCATCATCTAAAAAATGCCCTATCTTTTCCATAACGGTAACAGTGTCCGCCATTTCTTTGGGATGTTGTCCCAATTGCACCAGATTATCAAAAAGCTCATGCACATTGGTCATATTGAAATTACCAGCAATGATAAGATTTCTGTGCATCCAATTATTTTGTCTTAGGAAGGGGTGTACATTTTCAATGCTGTTTTTGCCAAAAGTGCCATATCGTACATGGCCCAATAAAAGTTCACCGATATATGGAATGTTCTTTTTCTGAAGCGCAACGTCATCCTTATATTCAGGATGCTCTAGAAATGCTGAATTTATACGGTCATTAATTTGGTCAAAGATGTCTTGAATTGGTTGCTTTTGAATAGAACGTACTCTACTCATATAACGCTCTCCCGCGTTCATATCTAATTTAATACTTGCAAACCCTGCACCATCCTGACCACGATTGTGCTGCTTTTCCATCATAAGGTACATTTTGTTGACCCCATAAAAAGCGGTACCGTATTTTTCTTTATAATATTCAAGTGGTTTCAATAAACGTATCACTGAAATTCCACATTCATGTTTGATCGCGTCGCTCATTAATTATATAGATTAAAAAAGCCCTGAATGTTCAGGGCCTGCAATTATTGTAATTCAATGTCAAATTGTGTCAAAGCTTTAAATTGATGTAATCTTTTGTTGACATCGTCCCTTTCAAGATCCTTCATTCTTTTAGTGCCAAAACGTTCCACACAGAAAGAAGCCAAATTAGAGCCGTGTATCACTGCATTTTTTAGGTTGCTGAACGAGGTATTTTCGGTAGCCGCCAGATAACCTGCAAAACCACCGGCAAACGTATCACCAGCTCCTGTAGGATCAAAGACTTCTTCTAAAGGCAATGCGGGAGCAAAAAACACATTGTCTTCATTGAATAAAAGGGCTCCATGCTCCCCTTTTTTAATTACAACGTATTTGGGGCCCATTTTTTGGATTGCTTCAGCAGCTTTTACCAATGAATATTCATTGGTCAATTGTCTGGCTTCCTCGTCGTTGATCGTAAGTACATCGATATGTTTTATGACATTGATCAATTGTTCGAGCGTATTGTCCATCCAAAAATTCATAGTATCCAAAATTATCAATTTTGGTCTTTTATCCATTTGATTGATAACACTCATTTGTACGCCAGGATGTAGGTTTCCTAACATAACTACATCTGCATTCTTAAAATTATCAGGTACCAAGGGGTTAAAATTGGCCAGGGTGTTCAACTCGGTAGTTAAGGTGTCTCTTGAGTTCAGGTCATTGTGGTATTTACCTTTCCAAAAAAAGGTCTTGCCGCCTTTTACCACCTCCAATGATGAGATATCTATATTCTTGCTTTCAAGTAAATCAAGATATTCTTTCTGAAAATCATCCCCAACCACAGATACAATGGCAGACTCTACTTCAAATTGAGATGCGGCCAAACCAATGTAGGTCGCTGCCCCGCCTAGAATTTTATCTGTCTTGCCAAAAGGTGTTTCTATAGCATCAAAAGCGACAGTGCCGACAATCAATAATTTCCCCATCAGATCAAATTTTGCTGCAAATATACATTTTTGCCCTACCAATTTCCATAGCGAAAGACGCCTAATTCAAAAAATCTTTTAAGCAAGTCAAATATTGCGAATAAAAGCATTTATGTTCTATCGCTTCCTCCCAAAATCAGCAGGGATTTCTCCCCAGGCTTTGGTTTCCC
>JAGLKG010000040.1 GCA_023141835.1 Maribacter sp.
ATACAAAGAATCAAAACCCCAATATTGAGAATCAACACTGTAGGAATATCAATATAAACCGGTATATAGTCCATATAATATTCCTTAGGATTCGGAAATTTAAGTACCTGATATTTATGTTGCACCCAAATAAGGCCCAGTCCTAATACATTGCCCCAGAATAAACCAATGGCAATCAAATAAGTAGCATTGTATAAAAACACCTTTCGAATACTCCAATTGGCAGAGCCTAAGGCTTTTAAAATCCCTATCATTTGAGTGCGCTCCAAAATAAGAACCAACAAGGCCGTTATCATATTAATGCCCCCCACTATAACCATAATTCCGATAATCAAGGCAATATTGAAATCAAAAAGGTCGATCCATTCAAAAATCTTATAATACTTATTGGTTATGGTTTGAGCGTCAAGTGTAGACACTGTCTTTCCGTAAATCTCTTTTATTTTTTCATCCAGTTGATCAAAACTTTCCAAAAAAACCTCAAAGTTTCCAACTTGGTCGGTATCCCATTTATTCATTCGCTGAATATGCCGTATGTCAATGAAGACATACAGACTATCAATCTCTTCAAAACCACTATCATAGATACCCACAAGGGTGAATTTGCGTTGGTTGGGTTTTAACGGGTCCTCTTCCTTTGGGAAAAAAGCGGAAAAAGAATCGCCGACCTTTAACTGCAAGCGATTGGCCATGAACCGTGACACTAACACTTGGGTGTTCACTTCTCCTGAATAGTCCGGCAATTGGCCAGCTACCAGATACTCCTTGAAAATATCCCAATTATAATCATCCCCTACTCCTTTGCCTATAAATCCTTCAAAGGTATTTTCCGTTCTAATTATCCCACTCTTGGTGGCCACAGCTTGAACATGCGAAACATCTTCAACAGAGTTAAACTCTGGATAAAACTCCTGCTCTATGGATACGGGAACCACCGAAACATCAGAAGTGTTATTGTCGTAGTTATAAATTTGGATATGGCCATTAAATGCAACTACCTTTTCACGAATCTTACGCTTTAGGCCAACACCGGTCGCAATGGCCATCAACATCATAAAAACACTAATGGCAATAGCGGTTATTGCAATTTTTATTATTGGTGCAGATATGCTAATTTTATGCTCTTTACCCCTAATGAGTCTTTTGGCTATAAAATATTCTAAATTCAAATTATGGTGTTTTTATCCAGTTTCAAAAGTACAGTTTTCTTATGGGTTTTAGTACTCACAGCGTGTGGAAACAGCCAAAAGTCGATTAAGAATGTTCAAGAAGTCACTTTGGACAACGCCTCCATTACACAAAATGCCCCCATAGTTGTTGCCGCTAATAGAACCTCTGAATATATTCATTTGCTGCGAGGAAAGAGCGTAGGAATCATTGCCAACCAAACAAGTGTCATTTTTAAAAGTGAAAATCGCTATACCCATTTGGTTGACTCCCTTTTACATTTGAAAATAGACATTAAAAAGGTCTTCGCACCGGAACATGGTTTTCGAGGACAGGCCGATGCCGGCGAAAAAGTAAAAGATGGACTGGATCCCAAGACTGGGTTACCCCTTATTTCGCTCTATGGAAAAAACAGAAAGCCATCCAAAGAACTTTTACAAGATTTAGATGTTGTTCTTTTTGATATACAGGATGTCGGCGTTCGGTTTTACACCTATATTGCCACTTTACAACTGGCCATGGAAGCCTGTGCCGAGAGTAATATTCCTATAATTGTTTTGGATCGCCCCAATCCTAACGCCCATTACGTTGATGGGCCTACTATGGAAAAAGAAAATACAGGTTTTTTGGGGATGACCACCATACCTTTGGTTTATGGAATGACCATAGGTGAATATGCCCACATGATCAATGCGGAAGGTTGGTTGGATAATGACTTAAAATCCAATCTTACGGTTATTCAGTTAAAGAACTATGAGCATACGGCTGAATACCCTCTAATCATACGACCTTCGCCAAATCTACCCAATGACAAAGCCATAGACCTATATCCAAGCCTTGGATTGTTCGAAGGCACAAATATAAATGCTGGCCGAGGAACAGAATTTCAATTTCAACGGTATGGGGCATCATTTTTAGATAGTACCAAATACAGTTTTAGATACTGGCCAAAACCTAATTTTGGTTCAAAAAATCCAAAGGAAGATGGCAAGGTCTGTTATGGAAAGGATTTATCAAAAATTCCAAAAATGGGCGAGGTGTCTTTGAAGTGGCTTATTGACGCCTATAAAAATACCAAAGATAAAAAGTCGGTTTTCAATACTGCTGGATTCACAAAACATGCCGGTACCAAAAAATTGCAAGAACAGATTGAAGCTGGACTTTCAGAAGAAGAAATAAAGAAAACATGGCAACCCCACTTGGAGAAGTTCAAAAAAACGAGGGCGAAATATCTTCTTTACGACTGATTATTCGCTCGTTGGTCTTCTATATTTGTGAAAAGGTTGTTTTAAAAGTCCCATTAAACTACCATTCTCCTTTTCATCAGGAAAAGTGTCAACACCATATACAATAGATTCTCTATCGTATTTCAAATAGGTCCCAAAAATCCGATCCCAGATAGAGAATATATTACCATAATTGCTATCTGTATAAGGTAATCTGTAATGGTGATGAATTTTATGCATATCTGGCGAAACGATTACCCAACTTAAAATTTCGTCGATCTTTTTAGGCAATTTTATATTGGCATGACTAAACTGGGTAGCAACCAAGGAGAGTGATTGATACAGCATTACAATGCCAATAGGCGTCCCAATAATAGAGACCCCCACCAAAGTGAATACAAATCTGATAATGCTTTCTAAGGGATGGTGTCTGTTTGCTGTTGTTGTATCTACATTATGATCGGTATGGTGCACCAAGTGAATCATCCAAAGAAGTCCTACCCTATGTTCTACAAAATGGGCCAAATAAGCCCCAATAAGATCGAGCAACAATACCCCGAGAACCACGTACAACCATAACGGCATATCGGGTAACCAATTTAGAATACCAAAATCATTTGCCACTGTAAAGTCAGCTGTCAGCAACAACAAGAACGCCAAGGTGAAATTTATTACTATTGTGGTTAATGTAAAGAAGAAATTAGGCAAGGCATGCCGCCATTTTTTGTAGTTGAATTTAAATAATGGTACTGCTCCTTCCAGCAGCCAAAAAAAAGTAATACCCCCAACCAAGATAATGCTTCTATGCAATGATGGGATATTCTCAAAATAATCAATAATACTTTCCATGCTTTAAATATACAAAAATCGATTTCCCATAAAATTCAATTTTTAGGCTTTCAGCTGCCTTTTCATTTCTTCCACAATGTTAAATGCGGCGGGACATATAGCTACATTCTTTAAAGTCAGATTATTGATCTGATGAAATTTTTTGCGATTCGTATGTGGAAATTCCCGGCATGCCTTTGGACGCACATCATAGATGGAACAGTAATTATCAGCATCTAAAAAAGTACAGGGCAACTGCTGTAAAACATGGTCATTGTCTTCATCAACCTGCAGATACCGTGCTATAAATTGCTGTGGTTTTAAACGTAGATGTTTCGAAATTCTTTCAATATCGGCATTGGTAAAAAGTGGCCCAGTGGTTTTGCAACAATTGGCACAACTTAGGCAATCGGTCTTTTGAAATTCCGATTGATGCAAATCAACCATTACATAATCCAAATCCTTGGGAGGTTTCTTTTTTAGCTTGGACAAAAACTTTTTATTCTCATTCTGCTTTTCTTTTGCCCGCAAAGGAAGCTGTTTTAGTATCTTATCCATTATTCGTAAACTTTAGGGAAGTTTCATATAAACCAAAGAAAAAGAAATGCTTTTTAAAGTTATGCATGATTCCCTTTTAAGAATAAGAACTCATTTAATTTTTTTAGCCAATGATAAAAAAATTAAATGAGTTCTAAGTTAAAAACCCCATTTTTGTGGACAAAGTACAACAAATAGGTGGATGGATATTTTTGGACAGGCATTATTGGATTACCACAACGGAAACTATACCCAGGACATAATTACCTATTCCTCCTTGGATGAAGAAGACATCATTCCCGTTCCCTATCTTTTTAGAACATTTGAAAAAATGCCCCTATTGGAACAAAAAGCACTCGAACTGTGTAAGGGTCATGTTTTGGATATTGGATGCGGGGCAGGTAGTCATAGTCTTTATCTTCAGGAAAATGGATACAAAGTGATTGGCTTGGACAACTCTATAGGGGCCATCAAAACCAGCAAGCTAAGAGGTGTAGAAGAAACAATACATGCGTCGATTCTAGATTTCAAGAATCAAAAATTCGATACCCTTTTACTACTAATGAACGGTATTGGCATTGCTGGTAAATTAAGCGGTTTGAAAGACTTTTTGACCCATTTGAAATCACTGTTAAAACCCAATGGACAAATACTGCTGGATTCCAGCGATATTATTTATATGTTCGATGCGGACGATGATGGTGGTCATTGGATTCCCGATACCTTTGATTATTATGGAGAGGTAACTTTTACCATGCAATATTGTGAACAAAAAAGCAATCCTTTCTCTTGGTTATATCTAGATTTCAATACCTTACAAAATGCCGCATCTGACAATGCGTTACATTGTGAACTTGTAAGTGAAGGCGAACATTACGACTATTTAGCCAGATTAACCCACCTTTGATACTAGTAGGCATGCTTTTTGCGTTATCTCATTGATCAATACCATAAAATATGAAAAATCGGATTCTTGCTTTAATGATTTTGTTCTTAAGTACATTAGGCTGCTCCAAGAGTTCGGACAATGGTGACAACTCTCCTGTTAAAGTAAATAAGACAGCAAATTTAAAGACCACCGGTGACTCCGCCAACGATATTTTATCCAATGATAATTTTGATAAACTGTTGATAGAAGCCACTTATGTTTCCGGATTTAAGCCTATGGCTGCATCGATGCTAAATTTTGAAACGTTTTTGAAGCAACATTCATTTAAACAGGATATAGAAGTAATCTACAGGGAACTAGCCTCCCCTAACGAAGAAAAATTGACCCTTGACGAGATTGTTGATTTAGAAACTGAGAATAGAACCGTTTATAATGACGGATCCACCTTGGCCATCTATATTTACTTTGCCGATGCTCCATCAGAAGAAGATGTGGAAGAAGAAGATCTGGTGACATTAGGTGCCGTTTATTTGAACACCTCAATGGTTATTTATGAAGAAACCATTCGCACTCTGGCCAGTAAAAGTTCTTTGGTTTCCGTTGCCGATATAGAAACGGCAACATTGAATCATGAATTTGGTCACTTGTTGGGGTTGGTAAATTTAGGCACACTCCCCGTCAATGATCATGAGGGCATAACGACTGATGAGGATGGAACTGAGGTTGGCGACAATCATTGTACGGTGGACGGTTGTTTAATGCAAGCTGAACTTCAGTTTGGTGCTGGAATGAAAAAAATATTGGAGAATAGGGCCTCCAAAGGAATTGCGGACGTACCCGGTTTAGATGCTGAATGTATATTAGATCTCCAAGCTAATGGAGGGCGATAGTAGTGAGCAGTGAGCAGTGAGCTAAAACCTATGGAATATTAAGATACTTATGGGTTTGCAATGACACTTTCCACTTTGGGTTTTCCATTACAAAATCAACGATCATTGGAATTATCTTATCCCTAA
>JAGLKG010000400.1 GCA_023141835.1 Maribacter sp.
ATTATAAGGAATGGTTAGAGGAAGACTATGAACGTAAATTACGGTCAAGTATTTCTCGAAGGTTCGCGGCCAAAATGTAAAATAAAGCTATGGGTGCCAGTGCCAACACTATTTTGATCATAGGTTTAGTATGGCCAGAACCCCATACCACGGCGGCCGGAAATAGAATGTTACAGTTGGTGGATTTCTTTCGCGGGCATCGGTACAATACAACCTTTGTAAGTGCTTCCTCCAAGACCGAGCATTCCTATGCCTTAGAAACCCTTGGAGTGCAATGTCAAAAGATCGAATTAAATAATTCCAATTTCAATGCATTTGTAGCAAAATTGAATCCAGGCATTGTTTTGTTCGATCGCTTTTTAACTGAGGAACAGTTTGGATGGCGTGTAGCAGAGGCAGCACCTGGTGCACTTCGGATTTTGGATACTGAAGATTTGCATTCGTTGCGACAGGTTCGGGAGGCTTTGTTCAAAAGAAATACTCCATTTTCACCTGCAAAGTGGCTATCAAGTGCTATTACAAAGCGGGAAATGGCCTCGATATATAGATGTGACCTTTCATTAATCATATCTTCTTTTGAAATGGAGTTGCTATCCAAGACACTTAAGATGGACGAAAACCTCTTGCTCCACTTGCCATTTCAACTGGATAATATTGATCAAGGGAAAATGGACAGTTGGACACCTTTCAATTCTAGAAAAGACTTTATGTGTGTCGGAAATGGTAGGCACGCCCCAAATGTTGACGCAATGCTATGGCTTGAAAAAGAAATATGGCCCTTGATCCGGAAATCATTGCCAACTACCAACATCCATATTTATGGGAGCTATTTGCCTAAACAGATAAAGCAAAAGCACAAGCCCAAAAATGGCTTCTATATTGAGGGTTGGGTGGAGCATATTGATGAAGCCTTCGGCTCGAGCCGTATAAATTTGGCCCCCTTGCGGTTTGGTGCGGGGATTAAAGGAAAATTGGTCAATGCCATGCAATGTGGTACGCCAAGTGTCACCACTTCTATTGGCGCAGAAGGAATGCATGGTACATTGCCTTGGAACGGTAGCATCGTTGAAGACCCAAAACGTTTTGCAGCCGCAGCCGTAGCTTTATATACTGATGAAACCCAATGGCAACAAGCCCAATTAAACGGGACAAGGATTATAAATGAATTGTATGATAAGGTAGTACTTGGCAAAAGTCTCTGGGGCAAAATACAGCATATATCGCATGATCTAATAAATCATAGAACGCAAAACTTCATTGGAGCCATGCTTATGCATCATTCATTGGCAAGCACCAAATTTCTGTCTAAATGGATCGAAGAGAAGAACAGGGAGATTTAAGGGTAAAGACAAATAAATATAGAAGGTTTGGTGAAATTCGTTCTAATGATATTTACAATCCGCTTTTGAAGTTTGACCAAATAGTTTAGAGTTTCAAGTATGTATAAGGTTTACTGTATATATAGACAAATTGAAGGGCATTTAGATTGGAGTATGGCCAATGTCAGGAATCTTAACTGCTCTTGCTATCTCGGTGAACAAAATAGTCGTCTACGTTTGGTAAAATGCGTTACTTTGTAAATGCGTTAAAAAGTATATTATGAAAAGACCTCAGTGGGAAACGTCAATCGAGTTCGAGGATATTACCTATAAAAAAAGTAGGGGAGTAGCAAGGATAGCCTTTAACAGGCCTAATGTTCGCAATGCTTTCCGTCCCAAAACCACTAGTGAGCTGTATAAGGCCTTTTATGATGCCCAGGAAGATACTTCCATTGGAGTGGTCTTGCTTTCAGCAGAAGGCCCCTCAACCAAGGATGGTGTGTATTCCTTTTGTAGTGGTGGGGACCAAAAGGCCCGCGGACATAAGGGTTATGTAGGTGAAGATGGGATGCACCGCCTCAACATTCTGGAAGTGCAGAGATTGATTCGTTTTATGCCCAAGGTGGTCATCGCGGTTGTCCCGGGTTGGGCCGTAGGAGGTGGACATAGCCTGCATGTAGTTTGTGATCTAACTTTGGCCAGTAAGGAACATGCACTTTTTAAGCAGACCGATGCTGATGTCACCAGTTTTGACGGGGGATATGGATCGGCATACTTGGCCAAAATGGTCGGCCAGAAGAAAGCAAGGGAGATTTTCTTTTTAGGCCGTAGCTATACGGCACAGGCAGCTTATGAAATGGGTATGGTGAATGCTGTCATTCCCCATGAGGAACTGGAAGAAACGGCTTATGAATGGGCACAGGAAATTCTAGAGAAATCACCAACCTCTATAAAAATGTTGAAATTTGCCATGAACCTTACCGATGACGGGATGGTTGGCCAGCAAGTATTTGCAGGGGAAGCGACGCGTCTGGCCTATATGACCGAGGAAGCCAAAGAAGGCAGAAATGCCTTTCTAGAAAAGCGGAAACCAAATTTTGGAAAAAACAATTGGATACCTTGATTTTATCACGAAACCTATTTCATTTTAAATTTTCGCATAACAATATTTTTCGTGATCCAAATGAATTTGTAAATATTGGCCAAAGGGTCCTTAACAACGTATTTTAGTGGAGTGTTTTTCCATATATATTTAAAATTGAACACAAAGAATTTATGCTGGGTAATGCGCCGAGCGAGTCCTTTAATATTTAAATATTCGATATGTTCGTAATCTGGTACGTCGTACTTTATTCCTTTTGTGGCCAAGCACAGTAGATAGGGGAAATTTATACCAGCCATCAATGAAGCATGCAACGTTGCCCAATATCTAGGGTTGATTTCCAAAACGCTATAGGTTTTGTTTTTTGCATCATACCGTAAGTCCACATTGGCAACACCGGACCAATGTAGGGATTTCATCAATTTTTTGATGATTTCGAGTAATTCCTCCTCATAAACTATGTCCAAACCAATTTGCGGAGAAAAAGGTTTTTTGTCCCACATAGAACCTTTTTGAATAATAAAGGCCAGTACCTCACCTTCTTTACATAAAACATTACAACCCATATCATGCCCATGAATATATTCCTGGATCAAAAGTTCCCGTTTCAATGTATTGTTCTTAAAATGTTCCCGTAGTTCATTTTTATTTTCGAATTTAAAGATACCGTCACCTCCGGCAGAATCCTCTGTGGGCTTTACAATTATTGGAAATATAAGGTTC
>JAGLKG010000401.1 GCA_023141835.1 Maribacter sp.
GGGGCATACAAGATATCTGTTGAGGTTAAGGACGATAAAAACGAAATTGCCAAAAGCGAAACAGTATCAGTGGCTGCTGGTAACACAAGACCAGAAGTTGCTATTGATTTGAGTGGTGGAAATTCATCCTTCTTTATAAAAGGTGTTCCAATCAACTATAAGGTTTCCATTACTGATGCTGATGGTGGTCCCATTGATGAATCGAATATTTTCGTTTCCGTTGATTATATGGAGGGTATGGATGAGGTAAACAAATCGTTAGGACACCAACAAGTTTCGGCCGCGGTTATGGGCAAAGCCTTGACCCAAGCCATGGACTGTAAGACCTGTCATAAGGAGACAGAAGCTTCAATTGGACCTAATTATTTGGATGTGGCTGAAAAATACAAGGAAGATCCCAAAGCGATGACCTATCTGCAGAAAAAAATAGTTGACGGTGGTACCGGCGTTTGGGGAGAGGTCATGATGCCTGCCCACCCCAATGTCACAAAAGATGAGACCAGACAAATAACGGCATATATTCAATCATTGGTTGGGAATGGCACTGAAGTTAAGTCATTGCCCGCTGCCGGAAGTATTGTGCCTGAGCCAACCGAAGGTGATAATGTTATGGTTTTGACTGCCAGTTATACGGACAATGGAGAGACAAATGTAACGCCTTTGACGGGTACTAAATCTGTGGCTTTACAAGGCAGTACCGTACCTTTTACACCAACCACAAAAAACAAAGGATTTATGCCGGTTTCTTTTGGCGGTAACGATCTGTTGATTGTACCCAAAGAAGAAGGTTGGTTTGTTTTGAACAGTATAGATTTAAAAGGAGTCAAAACTGCTTTTATTACTGCAGGATGGCAAGCGCCACCAAAGGCTGGACTGCATTTTGAAATGCGCTTGAATGCCCCTGATGGTAAACTTTTAGGTAAGGGAAGTATGCCGACACCGGTAGCAGGACAGCCAGGGGGAATGTTGGCTATTTCTATCAGTCCTATTAATGTTAAGGCCGATGAAATATATTTTGTTCATACTCCTAAAGCGGACGAAAATAGAGGAGAAGGTCCAGTGGCTTTAATGAACGTACGGTTTGCTGGTAAATAATCAATACTATTGATAGCATAAAAAAGGGATGACAAACGTCATCCCTTTTTTATTTGTCCTTGGGTGCAATTGTAATTACAACATTGCCTGTTTTTTGTTCAGTTTCTACATATTGGAAAGCATCGGCGATCTGCTCCAAGGAATATACCCGATCGATTACCGCTCTGAACCTGCCTTCTTCAATCAGTTTCTTGACCAAAAGAACACTGCGTTTTATATTTGGGGGATACGGGAATTTTACTTTTTTTCCGGTTTGCCATGGTAGCCTTCCAAATAGGGCTGTAATTAATGAAAACAAAAGATTTTCGCACATCCAACCCAATTCTGATGATATAAATGTACCACCAGGTTTTAACAAGGGTTTACATTGACCAAATGAACTTTTGCCTACACAATCAAAAACAAAATCATATTTTTCATCGGTTTTGGTGAAATCGGTCGTGGTATAGTCTATGACTTTGATAGCTCCCAAAGATTTCACCAACTCCAGATTTTTGGTGTTACATACGGCGGTGATATCGGTTCCAAAATAGTTCAATAACTGCACCATGGCCGTACCAATGCTTCCAGAGGCCCCATAAACCAAAACTTTATCAGCTTCTTTAAGGTCAACCTTGTTAATGAAATTATAGGCATAATGAGAACCTTCAATACTACCGGAAATTGTAAGAAAGGAATTATCTTCTGGCATAGTGCATACCCCTTTGTTTTTAGATATGGTAAGATATTCTGCATAGGAGCTAGCTCCACTATCATCAAACCCAAAAACCTTATCCCCGACTTTGAAAGTATCAACTGACCCGCCAATTGCCTCAACGACTCCTGTAAATTCAGTACCCAAAATTGGATTTTTAGGTTTCAGGAGGCCCATGAAAAACCGCATGATAAAAGGTTTGGCCCTTAAACAGGCACAGTCTGTACGATTTACTGTTGAAGTACGGACGCTAACAAGTACTTCATTTGCTTTGGCCCTTGGTTTTTCTACTTCGCTAAGCCGAAGTACTTCCGGTGGACCATATTGGTTATAGGTAACAGCTTTCATTTTCACGAATGTATGGGTCTAGATGTAAATAAACATGTGTTTGTGTACAAGATTTAAGATTCAATTGTATTTCCATTTTCATCCAAAGGTAAAAAAGGATTAAAGGCTATTTCCCATAAATTATCATCCAAATCTGCTAAGTACCCACTATAGCCGCCCCAAAAGACTTCTTCTGGTGGCTTAACGATTTTTACTTTCTTTTTTTTGAGCTGTTCGAAAAGGGCATCCACTTCTTCCTTTGAACGGGTATTATAAGCCAATGTAAATGCTTTAAACCCGTTCCCCGCAGCATCAACTTGGGCATCCTCAGCCAATTTTTCACGGGGATATAGCGAAAGCACTATTCCGTTTAATTGAAAGAAAGTAATATTGTTAGTACTGGAGGCCATTTTTTTCCAACCTAATTTTTTCTCATAAAATAAAGTCGATGCCTTTAGGTTTTTTACACCAAGACCAATAATTGTGACTCTTTGTTCCATACATTAAAGGACTAACTTTTTTTTATATAATCTGTCAATCTTTCCCGAATAAAATAATGCCATCCTTGTACGCAACTTTTCCGTAAAAATTCTGGAATATGGTCTGGGAAATCTTCAATGACTTTTGTGGTTAAACGTATGTTGACTTTCCCATCTTCTTCCAATAACACAAATATGATAAATGAATCTCCAGGGTACTCCTTGTATTTCCAATTGTACGTTATCTTTTTGAGCGGGATAACTTCCGTAACCTTCCAGAGATGCGTAAAGGTTCGATCTTCCAATTGAACTTCAAATTGAGTGTTAAAGCCAATTTTGGGTTTAAAATCTGGGATGTTTTCAAAAAACGATTGCCTCATTTGGCCAATCTCGGTAATGGCCTGCCAAACCTTATGTACCGGATTCTTGAATACTTGCTAAACAACCACGGGTTTATCGGTTATTTTCATGCGTTTTAAATTTTACTGTTTATGCAAGGTATGTTCCAAAATGAAGTTGACAATGGGCGTTGGATTTTCTAAGCTATGGGGGTGATGCCCAATTCCTTTTTTCCTGATCAATTTGATTTCCCCTCCTGCCTGCTCAAAATTTTGGGCCAACAAGATTGTATTTTCAAAATGAGGGACTATTTTGTCATTATCCCCAAATACATGGATAACCGGAATTTTAGCCTTTGCCACAATAATACAGGTCTGGATAGGATTTCCCTTAAAACCCAAGACTGATTCCTCGTCCAGATTATGCGCTTTTAAACAGGCTTCCCAATCTTTTTTGCTGCCCTCGCCATCAAACAGTCCCCCTGGCCAACTTTTGATGTCACAGACAGGGGCATCCGCATAAATGCAGGCCACTTTATCCGTATTCTGCGAGGCCCAATTATAGAGTATCAAACCGCCTCTGCTCAGACCTTCCAATACCACTTTAGGATTTAGGTTGTATTTTGATATCAAGAAATCATAATACTCGTTCCATAATTCTACCGCCTCCCGGTTCCCAAACAAGTCTGCTACATCTATGTAGACCAAATGAAAACCACGTTCCAATAAGGCCATATCCAATTGGGGTTCATGGCCCCAAAATCTTGCTCTCCATATCCAATGACCTTTGTCATTCGCATTATTTGGGAAAACGACTTTTGCACTATGTCCCTTAAATGAAAATTCCTCAATTTTATACTCGGTAAAAACGTTGTCCTTCCTACCCTGGCCGAAACTGCTAATGCCCATAACAAGCAAGAATCCAAGAAGGATTATTGTTGTTGGTGTTTTACCTTTTATCATCAATTAAATATAACCTTTTGTTATGGTATGGGTGGATGGAACCTGGTAATATCTAAATTTAAGCTAGATTCAAAGGGTATAGAGGCCAAGAGGTTGAATTATTTTTTGTAACTAGGCTGTATGTTAGATAAAATACGCAAACTGGAAGAAGTATCAAAACAATTGGAGCCCCTTTCGGGGAATAGGAACCATTGGAACAAGGCTGTACAACGTTATGCAGATACGTTTTTGGATGATTTCAACCAGCATACCACTTTTGTGATGTCCGAGGATATGGGAAAAGGCATACTGGATTTTCCCATCGAGGAAGATGGGAAACCCATTGAAGATATATTGCAATGCCTTGAGGAAAATGTGGATACGCCCAATCTGAATCCGGCTTCGGGAGGACATTTTGGCTATATCCCGGGAGGAGGGGTTTTTACAACTGCTTTGGGTGATTATCTTGCTGCGGTTACCAATAGATATGCAGGTATTTTTTTCGCTTGCCCTGGAGGTGTTCGTATGGAGAATATGCTGCTGCGCTGGATGAACAAAATGGTGAATTACCCGGTTACGGCGCTTGGCAACCTAACCTCAGGAGGCTCTATGGCCAACCTTTCTGCCATTACAACGGCTAGGGATACTAAAGGAATCAGGGCCAAGGATATAGACAAATGTGTAATCTATATGACCGAACAATTGCATCATTGCGTGCAGAAATCATTGCGCATCGCTGGAATGCGCGAGAGTATCATACGCTATATCCCTATGGACGAATGTTATAAAATGAAGCCTGCCTTACTGAGTAAGCAAATTGCAGAAGATCAATCAAAAGGCTTATTGCCCTTTATGGTTTTTGCATCAGCCGGAACCACCAATACCGGAACAATAGATCCATTGGAAGCTATTGGAAAGATTGCCAAGGAAAAAGATGTATGGTTTCATATTGATGCTGCTTATGGAGGATTTTTCATGTTGTCCGATACACTAAAAAATGCCTTCAAAGGAACCGAATTATCTGATTCAATGGCTATTGACCCCCATAAAGGATTGTTCTTATCGTATGGCATTGGTGCATTATTGATTAAGAATACCCAAGCACTATTTGAAACCCATCATTATACGGCCAACTACATGCAAGATGCCTTCGCATTGGAGGAAGATCCTTCACCAGCTGATCTTTCCCCTGAGCTTACTAGACATTTTAGAGGGTTGCGTATGTGGATTTCACTACAATTATTGGGCGTGTCACCATTTAGGGCTGCCTTGGATGAAAAAGTGCTTTTAGCTCGTTATTTCTATGCCGAAATACAGAAATTGGGATTTGAGGTTGGTCCAGCCCCTGATTTGTCCATTGTAATTTTTAGATATGTTCCGAAATCAAGAGATGCCAATGTTTTCAATCAAGATATTGTGGAAAGCATTATGCAGGATGGGCGCATCTTTGTATCGTCTACGACCATTGATGGTGTTTATTGGATTCGATTTGCGGTCCTGTCTTTTCGCACCCATTTAGAGCAGGTACAATTGGCCATGGAATTGCTAAAGGGAATTGTCTTCAAAGTATGACATTCTTATTTGCCACTACATTTTAGGAAGGATTGACCGATACACTTATTTCATCCCCTTCTTCCAGTTCAACACTCGTATAGGAGTACAAACGACCGTGGGCTTTTCCTTGCATGCTTTTTATCTTTTCGCCGTTGACATATAAAAATTCATGTTCCCCAGGGAATTGGGCTGACCATTTTATGGCAATACCACTTAGATTTACGGCAATTGATTTGGAATTACCCTTATGTGTTACGCCTATTTTGTTTGACAGTATCGGAATGTTTTTCATTGCTGCCCAATCCTCGTTTTTTTCCATTCTAGGCAAGGTGGAGAAAGTAGTTGAAGCAGCGTTTACATTAATACCCATTAACCCCCTGGTAAGGTGTTCGATAATAGTATATGAGTTTTCAGGATAGTCTCTTCTATGGTTTTTGGTGCTGCACAAATCGATGATCATTTTATTGGCCATCCCAACAGCATCATTTTCATAGAACATAATGGGCAAATACGACTTTAACTCAACAATTAATTTGTCAAAATTCAATCTGTAATCCGCAACAAGACTATTTACCTTTTCTTGGTCGGGTATGGCGTCAAAATAGTAGAGGTAATGGGAAAACGCCTGATCCTTGCCAACCATGAAATAATCGAACGTATTATCGGCGTAAAGAATAGATCGGTATGCTCGTTTTTCAGTGTCCCACCAATATTCATCTAGGAATTCCTGTTCTCGTTGGGCTTTTTCCCTGTATTCTTTTGATTTGTCCAATTCGCCCCTAACTGATAACATTTCAGAATAGGCCTTATATGCTGCGACAAGGGAAGCCGTCATATCAATGCCAAGCAATGTTTCCCCTCGTCCACCTTCATTGTAGGTAGGGATGCCCCGTTTATTGCCAAATCTAGAATCCTTGTTGTTTTTATCTGAGTGCATGGAACGATCACGGTCTAAAACCTGGTCTAAGCCCAAACCCCAATGGTCAACATATTCATTTAGACTGAGTTCATAGAAATTAATGAAATCCGGATTTTCGATATATGCTTTGTTTCCTGTCCAATTGTAAAGCCGGTATGCATTATAGGTTACATCAAAATTAGCAGGGAGATTGTACCAAAAATCTTTGTCATTTTCATAATCGACAGGAGCAGGTTTGTCGTGACGGTTAATTTCCCAGTATGAGCAATAATCCATTTCCTTTGAAATGTTTTGGGCAAACTTTGAGAACATATTGTAATTATGCTCGCTCAGTCCAAGGATTTCAGCGCCAATGGTCTGATGGGAAACATC
>JAGLKG010000402.1 GCA_023141835.1 Maribacter sp.
GGATCCGTATCATCATGGGCAAAGGAGAGTGCCTTGGCTTTGGCCCAGTCAAATGCCGAAACCAATTCTTGGTTTGAAGCATTGAATTTCAAGGAAGACGTAACCGTCTTTTCAACTTTTTCAATGATTTTTTTTGTGGGGTTACCGCAGCCGATTACAGCTGTTCCTATACTGAGAAGAAGGAAAGTCTTGTATTCTGGATTGAATTTCATGTTGTAAATGGACTATTAGGATTCAATTTCCTGTATACTGTGAAGGTACCAAATACTTCTGTTTTTTCTTAGAGGCTGTTTTGAAATATGTCAATTATTTTAGTATGTCTCTTCATGTATGCATTTGCTGTACCAACCTTCCAGGGGTTTACATTTATTCAAGCTCTTTAATTCTGATATTTCTAAAAGAAACCTTGCCGGGGTGATCTTGGAAGCAAATGTGACCTTTTGAAAATTTGCCAAAATCGTGCCATCGGGCATCACCTAGATATTCATAATCCTCAGATTTACTGAATTTACTTTCCTGATACATCGCGTCCCATTCGGGGCCTTTAAGAGGAAATGAATTAATTAAGATATCATTGAGTAGTACTTCTCCTCGATTAGATTTGTAATCTATTTTAATATGATATGAATTCCATTGTTCAGCTGGTTTTGCGGCATCAGCAATGGTTGGTGCGAATAAGCCGTACAAAGCCCCAACATAATGTTTATGGGCTTCCATATCCTCCATTACATTCTTTAATTCGATTTCCCCTCCGAGGACTGTTTTCGGGTCCTTATAAATGGCATGATCTAAAATTTGAATTTCCTGTCCCGTTTGATATGGATATTTATACTTTTCGTTTTCATGTACTCCCCACAAAAAGCCACTATTGCCACCCGCGATAATTTTCCAGTCAAATTTGATTTCAAAGTTCCCATACACTTTATCCGATACTAAACTTGCATCTCCTTCTCCTGTTTCCATATCCGATACTCCGTTAAAAATTAGGATGTTATCTTCTATAATCCATCCTTTTTTAGATCCATTATCCTGAAAAATATGCCAGCCTTCAAGAGAATTATCCACAATTAAAGGTTTCCATTCAGATTGGGTTGTAGTACAGTTTGCAAGAACAATGCTTATAAAAATGGGAAGTAATTTCTTTTTCATTACTACTGAATTCAGTTGTTATCTAATTTTTCGAAATAACTTTATTGGTTGGTCTCTATAGCTATAGGGATGAAGGCAAAGGAGGAAACACTATTTCTCATATTTTTTAATCACTAAATATTTTAATTCGGTGTCGCCAACATTCTTAATACCATGTTCAATATTAGAAGGGCAATAGAAACTGGTATATTGGCCAGCTACTTTCGTTTTGCCATTAAGATAAAATTCAGCAGTACCTTCCAATACGAAAAAGAATTCGTCCTCACTATGTTTATGAGGGGGGTGGGTTGCTGAATGTGGAGCTACTACACTCATTTTTAGCGTTCTTCCGTCTATAAAATCAGAATCGGCAAACCAAAATTGATATCCAACTTTAGTGTTTTTTACGTTGTCCATCGAAAATTCTGTAACACAGTTTTCAATGGTGAATTGCTTTTCAATCTTTGTGGAATCCGGCTTATTTTGAGCCAATAATGAGTGGTGAGCCGTACATATTAAAAATAGAATTAAAAATACATTTTTCATTTTGAGCGTATTTGATGTTCATCTTTATACCTTCGAGAATAGTAATCGAACCCAGAGTCGAACTGTTTATCAAAAGCCCCATCAACCTATTAAAACAACACTGCATAGGCAGTGAGCGAAGGAGGGTACAGCCTATTCCAAGGGAAATATAATGAAATAGCATGACAATTGTTTGAAAACCTGGCGTATACTGAAGAATTGGTTTCAAATAATGTCTTGATGAATAAATTGTATTTTTCAACGATTAAATATACGTCGTGCAATATATATGCAAGAAAAACCATGGTTCAATAAAAGAACAGTTGATCCACAAAAAGCAATCCTTTTTTTCCTTTTTGACGATGCCATTTTGGAAGTTTTTCAATGGGGAAGGCCATCACTTTATAATACCGAAATTCGGAGGGTGCAAAGGAAACCGGAACCATATCTTCCCTGTTACCTTGGTTTTTACTAGGTACTGTGGGGGTAACCCTTTTTATCAGTTTTAGTTCTGATATATCGTTCCCTCCCCATACTTCAAAGGCGACAGGAGGCATTATGTTTTGCCTCATGTTCTGGCCATAACTTAAAACTACTTGTTGTATGGTTGGTGCTTTTTCTCCAAAATCTATCTGGACATTAAAGGGCTCATTATCAAAGCCTAACCAAGCCCTTCCCTTATAATCTTCTGCGGATCCAGTTTCCCAATCTATTAGTGAAGCCGCTCCTTTGCCTTGATATTTTTCGTTTGGCTGGGTAAGTAGCACCAATTTTTCGGGTTCAAAACCTTTTTTGAAAAAGGGAAATGACACAGCTTCGCTCGGGAGCCATCCGTCCTTATACGCCCTAGCCATTACCTGTGTGCTATCAGGGAGTTTAAAGGGCTTGGAATACACCTCTGAGGTGGTACTATCAGGATCTATTCCATTGGTAGTATATTCAATAGTCACTCCCTGTAATTTATGTTTTAAAACAACCCTTTCATCCAAATCCACAATTCTTGTTTTGTTACCAAGAAGAGGCGGGGGCAGGGCCGTGGTGTCTTTTGGATTTGGGATAAAGCCCTCGTTAAATAGAATATCGGGGCGTTGT
>JAGLKG010000403.1 GCA_023141835.1 Maribacter sp.
AAACCAATTGAGCCATTACACTACGGATAGGGAATATGCCATTGCCCGCCAGACCATTGAGTATTTTATGGAGCACCCGACTTGGCCAACCGAATGGCAACAGCATATGGCATTAATGTTCTATGCAGACTATATGTATACCGGAAACACCGAGTTGATTGAAAAGTATTATGAAACGTTGAAACATAAAACTTTGATGGAGTTGGTGCGTGAAGATGGCTTGATAAGTTCTACAAAGGCCACAGCGGAATTCATGAAAAAATTAGGGTTCAAAGACCCTAAGGCAAAATTAAAGGATATTACAGATTGGCCTCCGGCGCAAAGGGATACAGGCTGGAAATTGGCAACAGAAGAAGGGGAACGGGATGGGTTTGTATTCATGCCCTATAACACAATCATCAACAGTTTCTTTTGCGAAAACATGCGGATCATGTCGGTATTTGCCAAAACCCTTGGAAAAACACAAGAAGCTATCGAATTTGAACTATTGGCCATCCAAGCAAAAAAAACCTTGAATGAAAAACTTTTCGATACGAAAAAAGGGTATTATGTAGATGGGGAAGGTACAGAACATGCCTCCTTACATGCCAATATGATGCCCTTGGCCTTCAACTTGGTGCCCGAAGAGTATATACCTTCGGTGGTTGAATTTATCAAATCAAGGGGAATGGCCTGTAGTGTATACGGGTCACAATATTTAATGGATGCTTTGTACAACGCGGGAGAAGAGGACTATGCACTTGAACTGTTAACAGCGACCAATGATCGTAGTTGGTATAATATGATCCGTATTGGGTCAACCATAAGTCTTGAAGCGTGGGATATGAAATACAAGCCCAACGCCGATTGGAACCATGCCTGGGGTGCCGTTCCTGCAAACGCAATACCTCGCGGATTGTGGGGTATACAACCTAAAAAGGCAGGATATGAAATGGCAATCATAAAGCCACAATTTGGAGCATTAAAGCATAGTTCTATAACAGTACCTACCATAAAGGGACAAATAAAAGGAGAATACGCCTTTATAAATAACAGGTTGCAAAAATATACCATTGAACTTCCGGCCAATATGGCGGCCGAGTTTCAAATTGCTACTTCGTCTAATACAGTGATTGTTCTTAATGGGAAAAAAGTGAATAGGGCCTTTGGTTCTGTCCGACTCGGGCCAGGGATCAATACAATTGAGTTGAGGATTAATTCATTTTAAAATAAAGAGGAGGGACTTTTAACATACTGTAACCAATAAATAATTAGAATGCAAAGAGTAGCTTTTAAAATGTACTTGAACCAAGGTCAAAAAGAGACCTATATGAAAAGACATGATGAAATTTGGGCAGAACTGAAACGTTTACTAAAAGAAGCAGGCATCAGTGAGTATTCTATTTTTTTAGACATGGAAACAAATACCTTGTTTGCATTTCAAAAAGTATCCGGTGATGGGGATTCGCAAAATCTGGCCAATAACGCAATAGTAAAAAAATGGTGGGACTATATGGCCGATATTATGAAAGTCAACCCTGACAATTCACCGATTTCCGTGCCGTTGGAAGAAGTATTCTATTTGGAGTAGTGGATAGATATAATGAAGAGTATGTGTTATTAAACATAGGGGTCACTATCAGGTCTTTTTATATTTTTTAATTGGATGATAGTCTATTTTCTTTTAAACATAGTGGTCACATCGCCCACATTATCAATGGTGATTTTTACGGTTGTATCCCGGTCAATCTGTACCAGTTCAACGGGTGAACCTGGGATTACCAAGCTGCCTTTTTTTAAAAATAGTCCCTTTCCTGTTAGAAATGTTACCAGCCATCTCAATGAATGAAGAGGGCCACCCATAATCTCAGCACTAGGAGCCGATGTTACCAGAACCCCATCTTTGTATACAGAAAATAGTTCATTAGTAAATAGTAATTTAGTAGGATCAATCTTTTGATCCCCAACAATTAGTCCTGCATGGATACCACCGGAACAAATGAGTTCTTGTATGGATGCTGGTGCGGCCCAGAACTTGAAATTATGAAGTTCTATACCTGGACTAACATATGCTATTGAACGGACCAGTTCGTCATCTGATAGGTTTTCCCCTTTAAGGTCTTTACCAATTGTTAGGACCATCTCTGGCTCAATGGCGCAGTTGATATAATCGCTCCAATCAATTAGTGCATTACAGTCAAAAATGTGAGGTTGAAATAGTCGACCATTAATAGGTTCTTTTAGGTCAAATTGGGCTCTAATGGCTTCACTGGTGCAACCGACCTTGTAACCTACCACACGCTCTCCTAATAGGATTCTCTTATGGGCCACCAAGTCTTGTACTTCATAGGCTTCATCTATCGAAAGGTTGGTCAAGGAAGCGGTATCTCCAAGCCACTCCTTATTGTAAAAAGAGTGATAGAAGTCTTCTGCGATCCTATTCATATTTTTCAATTGTACATCGATTTAATCAGGCTAATTTTTTCGAATGGTTTTAAACTGGTAGGACCCAGGAAGCACTTCCAATGTAATACTTTTTGTATCACCTTGTATAAGCATTTAACTGGACATAAGGTTAAGAGCGTATATGCTGTTTAAATTAACTTTGAAAAATGTCAAGAGAAAAAAGGAATTACACGGTAGAGTTTAAACAAAAGGCAGTGGAACTGAGCTATGCCCGGGGCAGTGTTGTGGAGATATGCAGGGAACTGGACATACCATCATCGGTATTGAGGCGCTGGCGAAGGGAATCCAGGGATTATGGAAACAATAGTTTTCCG
>JAGLKG010000404.1 GCA_023141835.1 Maribacter sp.
AAAAGAAGTAAAACAACAAAATTCTTGATAAGCTGACTCATAATTATTCCCATTCTATGGTTGCCGGTGGCTTTGAACTAATATCATAAACTACCCTATTCACACCTGGCACCTTGTTTATTATCTCATTAGAGGTCTTCTGTAAAAACTCATAAGGAAGATCAACCCAATCTGCCGTCATACCATCAGTACTTTCCACGGCACGTAAAGCTACACATTTTTCATAAGTCCTTTCATCTCCCATTACCCCTACACTATGTACGGGTAAAAGCATGGCTCCGGCCTGCCAAACTTGATCATAAAGTCCCCATTCCCTTAATCCATTAATGAAAATAGCATCAACTTCTTGTAATATGGCTACTTTTTCACGGGTAATATCGCCCAAAATTCGAATGGCCAAGCCTGGTCCTGGAAAAGGGTGTCTACCCAAACGCTCGTCATCTATCTTCATACTGGCACCTACCCTTCGCACTTCATCCTTAAACAACATTTTCAAAGGCTCTACCACTTTTAATTTCATGTAGTCGGGCAATCCACCAACATTATGGTGACTTTTAATCGTTGCCGATGGTCCTCCCGTTACAGAAACCGATTCAATAACATCAGGATAAATTGTACCCTGTGCCAACCATTTGGCATCTTCTACCATATGTGCCTCATCATCGAAAACATCGATAAACACCTTTCCAATGATCTTTCGTTTTTTCTCGGGATCACTTTCTCCAGCCAAGGCATCCAAAAAGCGTGCCGAAGCATCAACTCCTTTAACATTAAGTCCCATATGTTCGTACTGATCCAAGACATCCTGAAACTCGTTTTTACGGAGCAATCCGTTATTTACAAAAATGCAATGCAGGTGGCTTCCTATTGCATTGTGCAATAATACAGCGGCAACCGTCGAATCGACACCGCCCGATAAACCTAAAATAACTTTATCATCCCCTACCGTCTTTTTTAATTCTGCCACTGTAGTATCTACGAACGCATCCGGTGTCCAGGATTGTTCAATACCTGCAATATGCACCAAAAAGTTCTCTAATAGTAGTTTGCCTTGGGTCGTATGGTAGACTTCGGGGTGAAATTGAATGGCATATGTCTGTTCACCCTCTATTCTGTAGGCTGCATTCTTCACGTCTCCCGTACTTGCCAAAACCACTGAATTTTCAGGCAATTCTTTAATAGTATCACTATGGCTCATCCAAACCTGTGACCCATCGGTTATTTCATAAAAGAAAGGCTCATCGTTCTTTATGGAGGCCAATCTGGCCCTACCATATTCGCGCGTATTTGATGGAGCTACCTTACCTCCGTGGAAATGTGCCAAATATTGGGCTCCATAACAAACACCCAATAAAGGTATTTTGCCTTTTATCTGGGACAGATCTGGATGTGGGGCATCTTCGGCACGAACCGAATATGGCGACCCCGAAAGTATAACGGCTTTATAGGTCGACATATCTTCAGGCACTTTGTTGTATGGTTTAATTTCACAGAAAATATTCAGTTCCCTAACCCGTCTAGCGATGAGTTGTGTGTACTGGGAACCAAAGTCAAGTATTAGGACGTTGTTTTGCATGGGCAAAAATAGTAAAATGAAAAATTGGAAAAAGGGTCTTCAAAGGATATTTTTCCAACAAATGAAAAACTTATAAACAACAAAAG
>JAGLKG010000405.1 GCA_023141835.1 Maribacter sp.
GCCGCATTCGACCACTCTGCCATTCCTCCATAGCGGGTGCAAATATAACAACCTTTTTCAATTACGTAAAAGGATGTCTAAGATTATTTTTCAAACAATGGTATATTTATTCTTTTCAAGAAGCTATTTTTGTGCAATGGAAGAATGGTACCACTATGTACTCTTAATCGGAGTAGGCTTTGCAGTCGGTTTTATAAATACTGTAGCGGGTGGTGGTTCGCTACTTTCCTTACCAGTCCTTATCTTTCTTGGCCTTCCCCCAAGTGTTGCCAATGGCACCAACAGGGTAGCCATAGTCTTCCAGACCGCATTGGCTACTGCGGGCTTTAAAAGTAAAGGAGTTTCTACGTTTCCGTTTAACCTATATCTGGGTATTTCTGCCTTAATAGGTGCAATTATCGGAGCGTATATTGCGGTGGACATTAAAGGTCAGACGTTTAACAAAATACTCGCCATAGTAATGATTGTCGTAGTCTTGATAATCATTTTTAAACCCAAGTTACGCTTAGAGGAATTTCAAGAACGGGTTACAGGTAAATACCTTTGGATTGGCATTATTGTTTTCTTCTTTTTTGGTATTTATGGAGGATTCATCAATGCAGGACTCGGTTTTATAATGATATTATTTTTACATTATGTGCATCAAATGACCTTGGTCAGGGTCAATGCAACCAAGGTCGCTGTTGTTTTTATTTATACCTTGTCGGCCTTAGCTGTTTTTGTCTTAAATGATAAGGTCAATTGGAAAGTTGGCCTGGTTCTGGCTATTGGTAATGGTACCGGGGCTTGGTTGGCGAGTAGAGTTTCCGTGAAAAAAGGAGATGGATTCATTAAGGCCTTTATGATCACAATGGTTGTCATCATGGCGATTAAACTTTGGTTTTTCGATTTATAAGTATATTGGATTAATTTATTTAAAGTGAAAAATAATATTGAACATCTGAAATGGCGATACGCCGTTAAAAAATTTGATTCTAATAAAATCCTTCCCAAGGCAAAGATACAGGGGCTAAAACAAGCGTTTAACCTTACTGCTACTTCGTATGGGCTGCAACCCATAAAAATGCTCGTAATCAAAAACAAAGAACTTCAGGGCCAACTGGTGGCCTACTCTTATGGTCAAGAGCAAGTGGGGGAGGCCTCACATGTCCTTGTCATTTGTATTGAAGGCAGGATCGACAGGGAATATATTACCAAATATTTTGAACAAGTCAAAAAAATAAGGGGTACTAATGATGATGTATTAAATCCGTTTAAGGATTTCCTTGTGGAAAATTTTTCCAAAAAAGAAGCCAAAGAAGTTAGGCGATGGGCCACTAATCAGGCTTATTTGGCCTTGGGCAACCTTTTGTCATTTTGTGGTTTGGAAGAGATAGATTCTTGCCCCATGGAGGGGTTCATACCCAAAGAATATGACCGACTATTAAGATTGGATACACTGGGCCTAAACTCTGTTTTGGTGCTTCCTGTGGGATATAGGGCCGAAGACGATTTGTTTTCCGAAATGAAAAAAGTACGGAAAAACATTGATGACATTATCATTGAAATTTTCGAATAATTATAGCAAGCTAAAGTAAGATGTTGGTATTTGGGCCTTCTGTGCATGTAAAAAACTGGCTCAAATACTAAATTAAACTTCGATTTGATCAATAAGTCACGTATTCCACGATTTTTAGGCCATAACCAACAATACCCACACGTTTGGCTTGCATTGTATTCGTTAGTAGACGAATTTTTGAGATATTAAGGTCGTGCAAGATTTGCGCACCCACACCAAAATCCCTTGCATCCATATCAATTTTGGGCGCTTTAAATACACCTCGGGATTGTAATTCCTTTAATTCAGATAGTCTATTCAATAAATTAAGCGATTGTGACTCTTGATTGATAAACACAACAGCCCCTTTTTCTTCCTTATTGATAGCCTTGAACATATTTTCCAATTTCTTGTCTGGGTTATTGGTCAAGGTTCCCAGAATATCATTATTGATCAAAGATGCGTTGATTCGTGTAAGAACAGGGTCATTCGATTTCCAATTCCCTTTAGTCAAGGCAATATGCACCTGATCATTGGTAGTTTGCTGGTACGCCCGTAATCTAAACTTTCCAAAACGTGTGGTAATATCAAAATCCTCCTTTTTCTCGATCAAGCTGTCATGTTCCATACGATAGGCGACCAAATCCTCTATGGAAATAATCTTCAGGTCGAACTTTTTGGCTACATCGGCCAGTTGGGGTAAACGAGCCATCGTTCCATCCTCATTGAGGATCTCTACCAAAATTCCTGCGGGTTCGAATCCGGCGAGCCTTGCAAGATCTATCGCTGCCTCAGTATGCCCTGTTCTTCTCAACACGCCACCATTCTTGGCCCTTAAAGGAAATATATGCCCAGGACGACCCAAATCATGGGGTTTAGTCGTATCATCGACCAAGGATAGAATGGTTTTTGAGCGGTCATGAACAGAAATTCCAGTAGTACAACCATGCCCAATTAGATCAACAGACACTGTAAACTGCGTTTGATGTAATACCGTATTATTCTGTACCATCATATCAAGACCTAATTCTTTACAGCGATCTTCGGTAAGTGGAGCACATATTAAGCCACGGCCATATTTCGCCATAAAATTGATCAATTCAGGAGTTACCTTTTTAGCGGCTGCAATAAAATCACCTTCGTTCTCTCGATTTTCATCATCAACGACAATGATTACCTTACCATTCTTAATATCCTCAATGGCATCCTCAATAGTATTTAATTGTATGCTTTTTTCCATGCTTGCTATCATACTGTAACCGTTTCTTTATCTTTTCTTTTGAATATCTTCTTAAAGATTTCAAAGAATCCATCCAAGCTCATCAAACCTCTATCAGCTGTTGCCTTTTTGGTCAAAATAATGCTCAAAGGTAACATTATCATCGTAGAAAGCCATGCTCCCATAATGGGGTGGATTTCATTCTTTTTCGCAAAGTTTTCGGCAAAAACCCCTATAAAGTAATAGGTTAGGAATAAAATGATGGCAATGACCATAGGTAATCCAATGCCTCCTTTTCGAATAATTGCCCCCAAAGGTGCCCCCACGAAGAATAGAATAACACAGGATAGGGCCAAAGCATATTTTTTATGCAGGGCAACTATGTGCCTGTTGTATATTTCATACCTTTTGTCCAATTCATTCTTTTTACCTTGAATGCTGGTCAATGCATTGGAGGCCGAATTTTTTGCGGCGTTCATGATTTGGATTTTCTGCCAATCTTGATAAAGGTCAAATAAATCTTGTGCCGAAGTAACCTTCGCTTTTTCAGTGGTATCCTTTACTGAGTTCCCCTTGTTTCTTACAAGCTGAGCATTCAAGGCTTTCATTTTTTGGGTTACAGATGAATCCTGTTCAGGTAAGGGGAGAAAAGCTCCCATGCGTCCTTGAATGTTTTTTGAAAAGGCTTCTACAATTCTAAGGTTGTCTTTTTTTAATGAATCTATATCCTTGGTCAATCTGAATACGTTCTTCATTTTTTCAGTACTAATATCCCTTTCTTCTTCCAAATCAATATTATTGAACTCAGAAAGGTCAATATTCATGGTATAGGTCTCAAAGTTAGCATTGGCAAATGGATATTTTTTTTTGTCCTTGTTCGAGGTTTTGTCCAAATCCCGATAATAATGCCCTTCATATAAGACCAACTGCAAAATATCCGAATCTTCGCTGCTTTTAAGTTCTCCTGTTTTGGCTTTGATTACGGTTGTATTTACCTTGGTCTTTGTTTTAATGTGTATAGTGACGTTTCTCAGAAACCTATCATTTTCACCATATTTCTCATCTACCTTGATATTCATATCCGCACCTTCAAAATCGCTAAATACTCCTTCAACTATAGCAACTGCTGGTTTAACTTTGGCAATGTTCCTACGAAGGTTATAAATCTTCTGTTCAGAAGCCGGTATAACACTATTTGCAAAATAAAAAGTAACTCCCCCCAATAAAACAATAAAAAAGATAAGGCTTAACATGGCTCTTTGTAAAGATATACCCGAAGCTTTCATAGCGGCAAACTCATAGTTTTCCGCCAAGGTTCCAAAAGTAAGGATTGAGGAGAGCAATACGGTTAGCGGCAGCACCTTCTCGGTAAGGTTAGGCATCAAGTATAAAAGGAACTTACCTATAATAACAATGTCCAGACCTTTTCCGGCCAGGTCATCGATAAATAACCAAATCGTTTGAAATATGAAGATGAACATCAATATTACAAACGAACTGAAAAAATTAAATAGGAATCTCGATAAAATATACCGGTCTAGAATTCTCAATGCTCTAATTTCTTATGATATAGTACCCATCGTCCTTGTACTTGTTCTCGTCAAAAGTAAATAAGGTTTTTGATAAAGGCTGGTTTGTTTTAAAAGAATTAACAGTAATCGTCGTCATCGTTCCATTTTCACCGATCTGAATTACTTTGTAAATATGTTTGGTTTGAGCATCAATTCCCAATAAAATAGACTTGATTTCGGTATTGGAGTCCATTGGAATAAGTTTTATGAATTGTATTTTTCTTCCTTGTATATTCTGTAAAATATCCCAAGCATACGTATGCCCCTGTCTATAAAAGGTTAGCATTTTAGAAGGGGTAATGGTATTTTCATCCTCGGATTTATCTTCTATGGTGACCTCTTCATTCTCTGGAACTATGGTATACACCTTGTCGCCATCAAATAATTGTTGGGCCCCGAAAAAATTGGCAAGATATTTATCGCCCTGCATGGTTACATGTCCTCGTGTTTCATCATTTGTACCTGCATCAAGATTTGTAAGTGCATATTTAAAATCCACATAAATATTCTCATAACTCTTCACCTTGTTATAAACGTCATCCAAGAGTGCTTTGGCCTTGTCCGAACTTTGGGCCGTAGCAAGGTTTACACAAATAATTGCCATGATTATTAAAAAGCTCCGTTTCATTATCTATTGATTTGTTTCATTATTTAATAATTGATCTAACGCCATCATATCAGTCACCAATACTTGTCTGGCTTTACTACCTTCAAATGGCCCTACTATGCCAGCAGCTTCGAGTTGGTCAATGATTCTACCTGCCCGATTATATCCCAATTTCAACTTTCGTTGTAACAAAGAGGCTGAGCCCTGCTGGGCAATTACGATAACCTCTGCAGCATCCCTGAACATCGAATCCCTTTCACTTATCTCATAATCAATACTTGTGCCAGAATCTTCACCAACATATTCGGGTAATTCATAGGCCTGGGGATATGCTCTTTGGGAACCTATGTATTCTGTTATTTTTTCGACCTCAGGAGTGTCCACAAAGGCACACTGCAGCCTTGTTACCTCATTACCTTGGGTAAACAACATATCACCACGACCAATTAATTGATCGGCACCTTGGGAATCTAAAATAGTCCTTGAATCTATTTTGGAAGTTACCCTAAAGGCAATACGCGCAGGGAAATTCGCCTTGATAATACCTGTAATTACATTTACAGAGGGTCTCTGGGTTGCAATAATCAAATGGATTCCTATAGCCCTTGCCAATTGGGCCAAACGGGCAATTGGCGTTTCCACTTCTTTACCAGCTGTCATGATCAAATCTGCAAATTCATCAATGACCAAAACAATGTAAGGTAAAAATTTATGTCCATCATTCGGGTTCAATTTACGAGCCTTGAACTTGGTATTGTATTCCTTGATGTTGCGGGCCATAGCCAATTTCAACAGCTCATATCTGTTATCCATCTCAATACATAGCGAATTCAGGGTATTGATTACTTTGGTATTGTCGGTAATAATAGCCTCTTCGGAATCAGGAAGCTTGGCCAAGAAATGTCTTTCAATCTTATTATAAAGTGTAAGTTCTACTTTTTTAGGATCAACAAGAACGAATTTTACCTCCGCAGGGTGTTTTTTATAAAGGAGTGATGTAATCACGGCATTCAATCCAACCGATTTACCTTGTCCAGTGGCCCCTGCCATAAGCATATGTGGCATTTTTGCCAAATCAACTACGAAGGTTTCATTGCTAATAGTCTTGCCAAAGGTGATGGGTAACTCCATTTCGGCTTTTTGAAATTTACTTGAGGCAATAACTGATCTCATGGAGACAACAGTGGCATTCTTATTAGGGACCTCTATACCAATGGTTCCTTTACCCGGAATGGGTGCTATGATACGGATCCCTAAAGCGGCCAAGGACAGGGCAATGTCGTCTTCCAAATTCTTGATCTTTGAAATACGCACACCAGCTTCTGGCACAATCTCATAAAGGGTTACGGTAGGACCGATTGTGGCCTTTATCTGTGCAATCCCAATCTTATAGTTCCTTAGGGTTTCTACAATCTTGTTCTTGTTTCCCTCAAGTTCTTGCTGATTAATGGTGATACCACCAGAGGCTCCATGCTGATCCAAGAGATCAATACTTGGGAATTTATAATGGCCCAACTCCAAGGTAGGGTCAAACTCGCCAAAATCATCTACCAATTTATCAGCAATATTATTTTTTTCTTCTTTTTCTTCGATGATTTTTTCGACTTTCATTGCAAGTACTTCCTCTTCAATCGTTTCCTCATTGGGAAGGTTCACTTCAAAATCACCTTTAACCTCTTCCTTTACAAGAAGAGGGATATCTTCTTTGTGGGTGTAGGAATCTAAGATTATTGGAGAATTATCTTCCTTTTTAAATTCAATAGTCGAGTCTGTCATTGTAGACGTGCCCTTGAGTTCGGTGGCGATGGATTCTTTTTTCGATCTAAGGTAATTGAAAATTCCATCGGGTGTAAAGTGGAACAATCTCACTAAAATGAAGATCAGGCCAAATAACAAGAGAAGGAATACGCCGATTTTACCTGCGTAATCCTGCAAAAAATCATTCATTTCATAACCGACAAGACCTCCTAGTAGAGGCTTTTCGTTTGCAAAAAAGCCCAGTGAGATCGAAATCCATATCACGAAAATCAAACCCCAAATCCATTTTTTAAATAGACTTCTCTTGGTCATACCCAGAAACATGTACAACCCTGTATAAAATAATAGGAATGGAAAGATCAAGGATGCCAAACCAAAACCTTGGTACATGAAAAAATGGCTAACACTTGCACCGAATTTATTCAAGAGATTTTGGGCCTGTTCGTTTCGGTCAGTGAATTGAGACAAAAGACTTTGGTCATTTTCCCAGGAAAAATAATAGGAGATGAAGGAAAAGAACAGTGCAATGCTGAAAAGCATCAAAAGGCTCCCCAGTATTATTTTGTTTTGTTTGGATAATTTAAAAGAAAAGCCCTTTTTGGTAGTCTTGGGCGTTGACTTTCTCCTTTTCTTTGCCATTAACTGAATTATTCTTGGGGCAAAAATACAAATTTACAATCTATGCCTAAGTACAGGTTTATCTAAAAAAACTTGGGTAAATAAATAATCAATCCTACAATGCTGGCGGCTATGGAAACCAGCATTACAGCCCCAGCCGATATATCCTTGATGAAACCGATTTTTTCATCGAATTCAGGTTGTACATAATCAGCTAGTTTTTCAATGGCCGTATTCAAACTTTCTATGCCCAAGACCAGGGCAATGGCAAATATTTGAAGGATCCATTCAGTTGTGGAAATACCAAAATAGAATCCACAGGCAGTAACAATCAGAGTAATGAAAACCTGGGCTTTAATACTGGCTTCGGTCTTGATTAACAACAACGCCCCTTTTAAGGCGAAACCTACACTGCGGATTCTATTTCGTACAAAAGATTCCTTAGGCATCCATCAATGCTTCTAGTGCTGCCTTATAGTTAGGTTCTTCAGCCACTTTGGCAACTTGTTCCGTATAGATTGTCTTTCCATTTTCATCCAATACAACGATTGCCCTTGCCAAAAGACCTTGAATCGGGCCATCTATATATTCCAATCCATAAGCTTTACCAAAATTACCATCCCTAAAATCTGAAAGTGTCTCAACATTATCCAAGCCTTCCGCTCCACAAAAACGGGTTAGGGCAAAAGGTAAATCCCTTGAAATACACAATATGGCGGTATTGGCCAATTCGGCAGCCTCGGTATTAAATTGCCGTACGGAAGCGGCGCAAGTGCCGGTATCAATGCTGTGAAAAATATTAAGCACTACTTTTTTGCCGGCATAATCACCTAGATTAGAGGTGGAAAGATTGCTTTTAACTAACTGAAAATCAGGAGCAGTACTTCCTAATGAGGGTAAATTTCCCGATGTATGTATTTCGTTTCCATTAAGTGTTACGGTAGCCATTTTATTTTGTTTTAAATGAATTGTGAAATTAAAAAATATTAATCTGAATTGTAAGGAATATTGAATAAAAAAGTCCGCATGGTTTAGATGCGGACTCTTTTATTTTGATAATTTATGTCTATGAATCAATCGAGCCTACTACACGCTGCATAAATCCATTCAAGGCATCTTTTTTATTCTTACCTGCTTTGATGGCTTTATGTACCTCCAATGCCCCATACATATTGGATATGAGTTCACCAATAATATCGAGCTCTTCATCTTTTAACGAAGGTACTTCGGTTAAAGCTTCCAAAGTCTCAACAGTCTCAATGATATAATCTTCATCATTTTCCTCAATAAAACCTGTCAGATGTTTAATTACTGGTAATTTCACTGATCAATTCTTTTAAGACGTCATACTTGTTAGACTGCACCTGACTTTTAAATTCCCCATTTACAAAAGAGGCAAAGGTGGGGAGATTATCTACCTTGGCCAATTTTCTTGACTCAGGGAATTGCTCGGCATCGGCCAACACAAATGTTATGGCTGCGTTTTCGATGGATTCTTTTTTGAACTTTGGCTTCATGATCCGACAATTACCGCACCATGACGCAGAATATTGGACTACCACTTTGCCGTTGTTCGAAATGATTTCTTGTAAATTATCTTGTTCCAATTCTAGAAGCATACTATTGTTTTTTTAGTAAAATACGTGTAGCATCGGTTTAATTGACATGAGAGGAAAGATACTTCGCCACGCTATCCCTATTTTCACTGATGGCTTCTTTACCTTCTTCCCAATTTGCCGGACATACTTCACCATGTTTTTGGAAATGAGAATAGGCATCAATCATCCTCAAATATTCGTTAATATTTCTACCAACAGGTTCTACATTCACACTTTCGTGAAATATTGTTCCCTCTTCGTCAATTAAATAGGTAGCTCTCCAAGTAATATATGGCCCTTCCATGATTATATTATCAGATGACTCGTCATATTGTTCATTCCCAATTTGTAATATGCCCAATTGGTTAGATAAATTTCTATTTGTATCTGCTAATAAAGGAAAGGTGACGCCCTCTATACCACCATTGTTTTTTGGCGTGTTCAACCATGCAAAATGAACCTCAGGGGTATCACAGGACGCGCCTATAACGATAGTATCTCTTTTTTCGAATTCTGACAAAGCTTTTTGAAATGCAAAGATTTCTGTTGGACATACATATGTGAAATCTTTCGGATACCAGAATAAAACAACTTTTTTATTGTTTTTTCTGGCTTCTTCCAAGACGTTTACCTTAAAAGTATCACCCATTTCGTTCATCGCGTCAACCTCTAAATTCGGAAATTTTTTACCTACTAATGCCATATAAAATAATTTTAATGTTTATTGATTCTGCATACAAAATTACACCATGAAGAGGATAAAACAGCCCATATCCATTGCTAAAATCAATGCATTCATAACTATTGCAAATACCGTAATCCAAAAGCTATTTTCTTTGCGAATTGACTTAAAATAATTATGAATTATTGATAGTATGTCAATAATACGACCTAGATGTTGTGAACTTGTCAATATTATTTTTTAAAGGAATTATGAAAAGACTTTTAGTCTGTCTTTGTCGTGGTCATTTGCTTTATCTTAATGTTCAGTGCAGCAAATAACAAAGTCATAAACGGACTTAGCCAATTAAAGACGGCATAGATGAAATAATCGGCAACACTAACACCTAAGACACCACTATGGTAGGCACCACATGTATTCCAGGGAATCAAAACTGAAGTGACAGTTCCTGAATCCTCTAATGTTCTACTCAAGTTTTCCGGAGCCAAACCTCTATCCTCATAGGCTTTGACAAACATTTTGCCGGGAACAACAATTGCCAGGTACTGATCCGAGGCAGTAACATTTAATGCAAGACAACTGCCCACTGTGCTTGCAAAAAGTCCGAAAGTCGTTTTAGCCATGCTCAAGAGTGATTTTGTAATTCTTGAAAGGGCCCCAATCCCATCCATAACACCGCCAAAAACCATGGCACATACTATCAACCAAATGGTACTCATCATACCACCCATTCCCTTTGCTGAAAACAGATCATTTAAGGCAACATTATCGGTCGCTATATTGGTTTTAACCGTTATCGCTTGCAATACCCCTTTGTAACCAGATTTAAAAGTCAATTCTTTGGCACCGGTTAAACCCGCAACCACCTCTGGTTGAAAAATCAAGGCGAAGACTGCTCCTAAAAGTGTTCCTATTAGCAATGCGGCCAAAGGAGGGGTTTTTTTGATAATCAAAAGGATTACGGCTACCGGTACAAGAAATAACCAGCCGTTGATATTGAAGATTCCGTCGATAGATTCCAATATAGATTGCGTATCGGCCGAGCCCGTACCGTCAATGGTAAAGCCCAGGATTATGAAAACAACCAGAGTTACGGCTATTGTTGGAATCGTCGTGATGGACATATATTTTATGTGGTCGAATAATTCCCCTCCAGCCATGGCTGGTGCCAAATTGGTGGTGTCGCTGAGCGGGGACATTTTATCTCCAAAATAGGCCCCAGAAAGCACGGCTCCGGCAGTCATTCCCAGTGAAATACCCAAAGCTTCCCCAATACCTATGAGTGCGATTCCCACGGTTGCAGCTGTGGTCCAACTACTGCCTGTGGCGATTGATATAATGGCGCATATAACAACACAAGCCGCAAGAAAAATTGTTGGGTTCAATATTTGTAATCCATAATAGATCATGGCCGGAATAATTCCGCTAATCAACCAGGTTCCTGCCAGAGCACCTACCATCAAAAGAATAAGTATAGCCCCCGTGGTCGATTTTACATTTTCAGCCACCTCTGCCAACATCTGTTTGTAGGACACCTTATTTGAAAAACCTACGATGGCAGCAACCGCCCCACCCAATAATAGAATAAACTGGTTTGATCCACTAATGGCATCGTCCCCAAAGATATATACATTGTAGGCTAGCATACCTATTAGGGCAAAAACTGGGATTAGTGCTTCCCATATATTCAGTTCCTTATTGTCTACAATATGTTCGTTTTGTCTATGAGTATTGGGACTTTTATTCGACATTGGCTTGGTATTGGTTTGTTCGTAATATTACGATATTACCTACGGTTCTGCAAGCCTAGGCATTAACGATAGCTAAACCATTGATGTCTTTGCATTTAAAATATTCAGTTGCACCATGCAATCCCGCATCATCCCGTACGTCCTGTGAATATCATGGTCAAGACCAATTGAAAAACGTATTAATCCGTTGCTCAAGCCCATTTCCTTTTGTTCCTCTATAGGAATCTCAGAGGAAGTGGAAGTTCCTGGAGCACTGAATAAAGTTTTGTAGAAACCAAGGCTAACGGCAAGGTATCCCAATTTCTTCTTTTGCATTAGTTCCATTAAGGCATTTGCTTTTTCCAACGAACCAACATCTATGGTCATTAAGCCACCAAAACCGTATTCATGGTTCATAAGACCTTTTATCACTTCATGTCCACTATGTGATTTAAGGCTGGGATAAACCACCCGAAGTCCATCTTTTTCGAAATTCCATGCCAAATAATGGGCATTTTCACTGTGTTTCTTCATTCTAATGTGAAGCGTTCTCATATTTTTTAGAATGGATGCCGCTCTAAGACTGTCCAAAGTACTACCGAGCAACATCCCAGCGCCATGGTTTACATCTTTAAGCCCCAAACAGAAAGCTGTGGATCCACAGACCACCCCAGCGACGCAGTCACTAGTGCCATTAATAAATTTGGTTAGGCTATGGATAACAATATCCGCACCGAGTTTGGCCGGAGAAATTGACAGTGGTGAAAATGTATTGTCAACCACTAAGGGGATATCATGTTTTTTAGCCAATGTTGCCAAAGCTTTAATATCAGCAACTTCTAGCAAAGGATTACTTACCGATTCACAATAGATCATTTTCGTTTTAGGTGTAATGGCTTTTTCAACAGCTTCAATTTTGGTGATATCCACAAATGAGGTTTCAACATTGAATTTCTTTAGAAAATTTTTCATAAAAGCATAAGTGCCTCCATAAATGGTCCTACTACTTATTATATGATCTTCGGCATCACACAATTGCATGATAACAGCCGTTATGGCTCCCATACCACTGGCAGTTACATTCGCAGTTTCAGTACCTTCAAGAGCCGAAAGTGCCTCTCCTAGGTATAAGTTGGAAGGGGAGGAGTGCCTTGTATATAGATAGCAGCCTTCAGTATTTCCCTCAAAGGTGTCGAACATCTTCTTTGCCGATAAAAAGGTATAGGTTGATGAGTCTGAAACGGAAGGATTGACTCCTCCAAACTCACCAAAATATTGTAGGTCTTGTAAATTATCTGATGCTTTGTGATTCATAATACATGATTTAATACAGTAAAATTAAGTTTAAGTTGTTTTATAATCAATAATTTGTTTATTATTTAGATAATAAAACTAAATTTATATTTAATTATAGATTATTAGTTTATTTAGGGAGAAAGGCGCCCTTTTTACAGAAAATATTTCTCTATGAAATTTGATGCAATCGATAGAAAACTCCTTACCCTTTTACAAGAAGACTGCAAACGGACTACCAAAGAATACGCAAATCAGTTAAATCTTTCCGTTACTGCGATATA
>JAGLKG010000406.1 GCA_023141835.1 Maribacter sp.
AATTCTGTGTAAGCGTTCCAGTCTTGTCCGTAAGAATTACTGATACTGCTCCGAGTGTTTCTGTCGCGGTAAAATCGCGAACAATTACATTTCGTTTGGACATACGGTGAGCACCGATAGCCAAAACAAGGGTAATGATTGCCGGCAAACTTTCTGGAATGGCAGCTACCAATGCGGCTATCGATGTAAGTAGAATTTCATTTAGTTCGTAGTGCCGTATAAAATAACCTGTCAAGAATATGGCCGTGGCACTGAGTAGCGCAATAATGGACATTTGTTTGGCCAGGACATTTGTTTTTTTTATGAAATTCGTCTGTCGAATAACAATTTTGGTGAGTGTCTTGGATATCTCACCTATAGCTGTGTTGGTACCTGTTGCAGTAACAATCACTTTGGCGTACCCACCAGCCACGAACGTGCCACACCAAACCATATTCTTCCGATCGGCAAGGAGAGTACCAGCGGTTAATGAATCAATATTCTTACTTACTGGCAGTGATTCACCGGTAAGTGAGGCTTCAATTGTTCTAAAATTTTTTGATTGAATGATTCTAGCGTCTGCAGCAACACTGTCGCCTTCTTCTAGCACCAATACATCTCCAGGAACCACTTGGGAAGAAAGTACGGTTTTTAGTTTTCCATCCCTTAATACCTTAGCCGTTTTTACAATTATTTTTTGAAGAGCTGTAATGGCTTTTTCTGCACGGTATTCCTGAAAAAAACCAAAAATCGTATCTATAAATATTATAAAAACAATTATCCAACTGTCTACCACTTGTCCGACAGCATATGAGATAATCGCCGCAGGTACCAGAATGAGAACCATTACGTTTTTAAATTGCCTAATGAACAACTTGAGCAATGAAATCTTTTCTGGTTCAGGAAGTGCATTTGGGCCGTAAATTTCCAGCCGTTTTTCAGCATCCTCGTTATCGAGACCATAACTTTTACTTGACAGGGCATCAATAACGTCCTGTACGTCGAGTGAATGATATGCCTCAAATGTCTTCTTCATACATTGATGAAAATTTCTTATTATCAAATTTAAGTATTACTTTGAGTTGATGGCTAACAATAAGCATCTAATTGAGGCACGTGTACTAAATGAACCTATGGTTGCGATTTACTTTTTTTGGTAAAAAAATAATATTATGATTCAATGAAATATGAGTGCTTGAAAGATTTAGAGCCTGTTTAAATTTCATCCTTCGGTTTTGTTATGGCTCTTTTTCCGCCACTTTTCGTTAACAAAATACTCACTTGACACTGCCAAACTGCGTTTTTGAAGCCTCAATTGACGAAAAAGTAGCGTATAACAAATTTCAAAAACGAAATTTAAACAGGCTCTATAAATCTGGAGTATATTTGATAAGTGTAAGACCAATATTTATGCAAGAGTTTATATTATTAATAATAGGACTAATTGGACTTTGGGTCGGTACAAATCTGGTAATTAAGGGAACTCTTAATATAGCCAACTACTATGAACTGTCTGAGGTTTTTGTTGGAATAACCATACTTGCTATAGGTACCGATTTACCTGAATTGATAATATCTATTGATGCTTCGATACAAAGTGCGGTGTTTGATGTGGATACTTCTGGAATAATCATCGGAAATGCGATTGGAAGCTCCTATAGCCAAATAAGTTTGGTGATAGGTGCAATCGGTTTATTCAGCTACCTGACATTAGGAAAAAAACATTTGTATGAAGATGGAGTTATGTTGCTAGGGTCGATTTTATTGCTCTTATTACTCAGCATTGATGGCAGCATCTCTATGGTTGAAGGCCTTGTATTGGTGGTAGTATATGGCGTTTATTATTTTAGATTGTTCTATAGTGAACGTGTAGGAAGTAAGATAAAGAGTAAAAAGACCAATATTGGACTGCGCAAAGATGTTATTCTACTTGTTATTGGTTTTGTGTTTGTCTTTTTCGCCTCCAATCTGGTTGTTGACAATGCGATTGAGTTTACGGATAATCATGGACTGAATCAATCTTTCGTCGGTATTATTATTATCGGTATGGGAACGAGTTTGCCAGAACTTGCGGTTTCCTTAAATGCAGTAAGAAAAAAAGCACGTGGGCTTTCGGTTGGAAACCTGATTGGCAGTAACATTTTTGATCTTTTAATACCGGTTGGGGTAGGAGCTTCTATTTCTGAAATTAAGGTTGATAAAATGTTGATATACTTTGACTTGCCTTTGCTATTCGTACTGTCATTATTAGTTCTCTTCTTCTTTTATAAAAAGAGAGGTATTCAACGAACAGAAGCCATGATACTGATAGCTTTCTACGGGCTGTACGTCTTTTTGAAGATATTAGGTATATAAATTGAGATTTAACGAGTATATAAATACTCCTTTCGAAATTTGAACTTGACATTTTTGAAGAAGGCAACGTAGTGGGGAAAGGGCCGCAAATTGTAAATGATATTTTTGTTTTTTACAACCTTTGTACAAGCCCGTAAATTGTAAGACACAAAATTATCTGTTAGTATTATTATCTTTTAAAGTGAAAAACCTGTGGTTGATGAAAGGATTTGTTTCAACTCTTTGGTCGTGGTAGAATCTATAAGATTCAATGCCTTGACCTTGCAAAGTTTGTCCACCATATTAATTCCCGCTAAAGTATTGGAAGCAATACCAGTTACAATATCCGGAACAATATCAAAGGCCTCCATAAGTCCATATACTGCATAAGGATCTGAGGCACTCAGGATGGTACACTTTACATGCTCTCTTATTGCGTTGATGGCCATATCGCCATTGTAAGGTTCTAAAGGTGATGCACCGATTTCAATAATAGCGACATCTGCTTTCTGTTGTGAAATTTTGTTCAGGAGTTGTCTTAGTTTAAGTTGGTATTTTTCTCTTGGATAAATTGAAGAAGGTAAACCAACATCCACAAAATCCATCACGGCATCGGCACCCACATCTTTTATGGCCAAGATATCTTTGAAACGTCCTGCTCCGGTAAGTTTAGCGCCTACCACCCTATGTCCGGCCAATTTGAAAAGGTTGGTGACAATTCGGGCCGAAGTGGTTTTCCCTGCGGACATTGAAGTGCCCACAAAGAGAATTACGGGGGTGTTAAAAGGAACCTCTTCCACAGGTACCACAAAACTTTCCATCGTAAGTCTTTCTCTATCCCTAAAAGTGTGTCCTGTGTAGACCACTTCCATCATATTTGGAATAAACACTGATTTAGAGGTCAATTTCCCCAGTAGACCAGCTGCTGTCAATATACTCATTTTAAGGTCATCTTCCACTTTTTGCCAAGTACCGGTTGCTTCAAGAGTAGCAAAGCGCTCACCCAAAACCCCGACTACGGATTCACCACCGATTACTCCCCGCATTCTTCCATTGGGAAGTTCTAGAAATAAAGTATTGCTCCCGGCGTTGACAATCTTACAAACCACATAATCTCCTGTCTGCCATTTATCCCTATGTAATTTTTTCAGCGTAAATTCTTTTTCTGCAAGATCAGAAATTCGGGTGAGTGAGGTAAAGATATATTGTTGGTTCATAATCTTTGATTTAAAGCTTCTGTTATCAATAGAAGTGTCAATAAAGCTGTTCTTTCAATCACCTTATTATATAGAATGTACTCATGTGTAGCATGGGCCCCATCACCTGGTGTGCCCAGTCCATCCAATGTTGCTGTGAATAAGCTGGTGGTATTGGCATCAGATCCACCACCTGCGGTGGCTTCTTCAAGCTCAATCCCCAAATGTTGTCCCTGACGCTTGGCAATTTTCCACAATTGTTGATTGCGCATGGTTTTTTCCATAGGTGGCCTGCCAATACCACCTTCTATATATAGTTCAATATCCTTAAGGTAGGGTTTTAACCCTTTGATTTTCTTGGTAATGTCCTGGCCATCTGACTTATTCAGCACCCTAACATCGACCACAGCTCTACTTTTCGGAGCCACCATGTTAGGTGAAATACCCCCTTCTATCATCCCCACATTTACCGTAATTCCCCTTTTAAAATCGTTCATGGCATATAATTTTTGAACCTGATGTGATAACTCTACAATGGCATTGATACCCTTGGTTGGATCTAAACCTGCATGAGCTGCTTTTCCTTTGACGGTGATAGTAAATCGCCCCAATCCCTTTCTTGCCGTCTTCAATTTTCCGTCCAGACCAAGAGGTGGTTCCAGAATGTAGGCGCGGTCAGAGATTTTGGCCAACCTTTTAATGGCATTTGTGGATTCTCTGCTCCCAATTTCCTCATCAGAGTTGATCAAAACAATTGGCATCATTTTCATTGGTAGCGACATTGCCCTAATGGCCATTAGGGCAAATACTATTTGTGTTAGGCCTGCCTTCATATCATAAATTCCAGGACCTCTCATTTTGCCATCTTTATATGCTAAAGGCATTTGCTTTATAGTATCCGTCGGCCAAACGGTATCACAATGACCAATTAAAAGTTGTAGGGGTAGACTCTTATCCCGATTACTAGGTCGAGCATAGAGGTAACCTCCGGTATTCTTTCCCGGGACATGAAATGCCCAGAACCCCATAGTTTCAAATTTCATTTTCAAAAAGTCAAGGATTTTATGCTGTGTGCTAATCTCGTTTGAAGGTGTTTCCATAGTCACCAATTCTTTTAAAAACAGAATCATTTCATCCCGATGGGATTCCAAATATTCTTTAACGCTGGCTGCTATTTCCTTATAGTCTATCATCGTTTAAAACCTTTTGGAAATGGAAAATTGAAGGATTCGGAAATAGAGGCAAAGCGTCCATAAGATATATAGGCTAAAAGTGGGTGTTGATTAATCTGTTGCTGCTCATCTTTTTCTGAAACCCTTAGGTAATCCTTGTGCACGAATGCGGCTTTCACTTTACCGGAAATGAAACTATATGTATCAAAGCCGTCAATTATTTTGAATAGATCGCACTCTAAATACAAATAGGAATTTGTAAGAAAAAGCGCATCTATGATAGTGGTTTTGGTCGTTGGCAATGATTGAACGATATGTTCAACTTTTGCTAGGTCTTCGCACCTCGGGGAGGCACCCAGTGAAGCCAACAATATTTGATCTGGCAATGGAAAACTAACTGCAAACTCACCTGTTTTCTTAATATTATGATATGTTGAATGTTTGGGAGTACATACAAATCCGAAATAATTGGATGGCCCTATTGGGGTTGCCATATGTTTTGGGGCAAGATCATAACCCTTGCCCTCTTTGGTACCTATCACGATTAAAGGTGCGACCAAAAAGAAGTGGCTCCATATGGGTAAATCTGTCGTTAATGGTATAAAATGATCTATCAGTTGCTTTTCCATGTGTTCGTGGAGTTTGAAAGTGTAAGTCACCTAAATTTACAAAATCCAATAGGCTGTAGAACTGATATATATCAGTAGTTATACCCCAAATTAGGCCGTCTAGCAAGTTACAAGTTAGCCACCACCTCCTGTAATTTATCGCTTACTTCATTGGTTATATCCGTTAAATCCATATTATTGACCGCCAGCATGAAAGCAATGGGATTTACTGCCGAAACCTCAATGGCACCAGCTACCTTTTCCTGTAGAATCACATTACAGGGGGCATGGTACCAATTTTGTTTTCAGCGATTAGTGCTTTGTATGCAAAATGAAGGTTACAAGCACCTAAAATTGTATAGTTATAAAAGTTCAGATCCAGCTTTTTCTTCAATGTATCTTTCAAATCTATTTCGGTCAATAACCCAAAACCTTCTTTTTTCAATGGCTTCCTCAAAAGTCATATTTTTCAATATTGTTGTAAAATAATAACCCATTTTTTTGGATTTTAAATTTTTTCAATTTGATTTCTAACCATCAGATCTATAATTTTATTTCGCTCATGATACAATAGAAAGGCAACAAAATAGTACACCTAATTATTAAGTATCCATTCATATAGCCGATCCACTTCTTTCTTTTTACAAAGCTGGGTACCCGGGCTCATAATGGCTGCAGTACCACAGGCCACCCCATATTTTGTCATTTCACTATAGGTTTTCCCTTCGGCCAAACCAAGTACCATACCTGCCAGCATACTGTCCCCGGCACCAATAGTACTTTTTGGGAATACTGTGGGAGCCAATATATGTTCGGAAGTATCTTGGGTCACTAGCAAGGCTCCTCGAGCACCTAGGGAAACCACCATGACTTCACATGTCTTTTTTTCCAAAAACTCTTTCGCCAAGGATTCCAGCTCCAAGGCGGATATCGTCTTGACACCACATAGTGTGCTAAGTTCCCCCAAATTGGGCTTGATCAAAAAAACACCTGCATTTGCTCCTTTTATCAAGGCTTCCCCAGAGGTATCCAAAATAAATTTCACCTTTTTTTTCTTGGAAATCAATGCTATTTTTGCGTAAAAGTTGCTAGGGATTCCCGGGGATAGGCTCCCGCTAGCTACCAAGTAATCGCCCTCTACCAAAATGTCTTCCAAGTGCGCCAAAACTTTCCTCCATTCTTCTTCTTTTACCTGTGGCCCCGGCATACCAAATCGATATTGCTGATTGGTAGTTGTATCCGTAACAGCGAGATTTTCACGGGTCCAACCTTCCATGGGTATAATCTGTTGTAGGATGTCAACATCAGTAAGCATATTTTTCAAATGAACACCCGTTGGACCTCCCGCAAGATACATACAGAGAGAAGTGCCCCCGAGTTCTTTGATGACGCGCGAAACATTGACTCCCCCTCCTCCAGCTTCAAAAACCGGTGATGCGCAACGTAGCTTGCTGTTTGGTTTTATCCCAGCTACATTCGTACTCTTGTCAATAGCTGGATTAATTGTAAGAGTAATTACTTTTTTCATTTTTTTTCAAACTATCCAAATATAGTATTCTCCTTTTGCGGCACATATGATAAAGGTCATTGTCTAAAACGGTTTTCATAAATATTTTCACCTAAATATTCATGGACATGAAGGGTGTTTTAAAATTAGGAAGTGTTTCAGGAATAAAAATAGAAGTTCATTGGACATTCACTTTGTTATTGTTATGGGTTGTTTTTTTGGATGTAAGGCGTGGAGGTAATCTTCAAACTGCATTGTTTAACCTAGCTATAATCTTGGTCTTGTTCTTATGTGTATTGCTGCACGAATTGGGCCATGCGATGACTGCAAAAAGATATCATATAGACACAAAAAAAATTACCCTATTGCCCATTGGCGGAGTGGCCTCGTTGGATAAAATGCCAGAAAAGCCTAGACAGGAACTATTTGTTGCACTGGCTGGGCCAGCCGTAAATGTGGTCATTGCCATTCTATTGTATCTGTTGGTTCCTGTTCAAAGTTATTTTAGTATGGATATGGAAACCTTAGAACAGTTTTTGTACACACCAAGTTTGAAGACCTTTTTATTCTATCTTTTTATTGCGAACGTTATGTTGGTGGTCTTTAACCTTATCCCTGCCTTTCCCATGGATGGTGGTCGTGTGCTAAGGGCCCTGCTGACATTTAAAATGGGACGGGTAAAAGCCACCGCGATAGCAGCAAGCCTGGGGCAAGGATTGGCAGTGTTCTTTTTAATACTTGGTCTCTTACTTAACCCATTTTTGATTTTGATTGCGTTTTTTATCTTTTTTGGCGCTTATGGAGAAAATATAATGGTAAAACAAGAATCGTTATTAAAAGGCCACAAGGTAAAGGAAGCCATGCTGACCAATATTACCATGCTTCATCCGGCAGATAATATGCAGGAAGTGATTGAGGTGATACTTGCAGGTTCAGAAAAGGATTTTGTTATAGTTAATGATGAAGAACATATCGTTGGTATATTGTATTATAAGGATATTATTAAACATGCCCATAAATCATCACTCTTAGTCAAGGAAGTTATGCAAACCACCTTTAAGACGATTGATATTTCTTCCGAAATCCAAGAGGTAATCGATTTGATAAGTAAAGAAAAAAAGAACTTTTTTCCTGTAATTAAAAAGCGAAAACTTGTGGGAGCTATTGATATGAGTAATATTAGCGAGTTTATTCTATTGAAATCGAATGTAGCTTCAAACGGGCCATCACACGTATAACTATGAACCATAAAGAAATTATACAAGGGTTGCTGAAATTTAGAAAGATGAAAATCTGATGACCACTAATAAATAAATAACAAGAGTGTTAGAAGAATAAATTCCATGTTGCTCAAGCTCTTTTATGGTATTCTAATGTGATACCACTTACCCTATTCAGAGTAATTGTAAAACCCATTCGTTTTAATTAATTTTTGATGGCTGAATCAAAAGTATTTTATATCGATCCGGGATAAAATGATTAAGATCATACCTTTCCTTTTAATACATTTATAATGACAAATATCATTTCTAGGGATAGGAAGCAATGATACATTTGATAAAAATCACACATGAAGACTTTTATTTCGGAATGGATAGAAAAAAACGCACCGAATTCGTGGAATCCATGTTGTGCCCCTGTGAGGAATTGATTGGGGTCATTTAAAAGACTCTTTCATATGCATTAGTACGCCGTTCGATTTTTAGGATGAAGGATTGATAACCATGGATTGTGGCCAAGGAATTATACTTTTGGACAAAGATGAACTGCAACATATAGCAGATTTCAAGTAGTTTTTTTGTTGGTCATTCCGAAAGGTTTTTTTGTTTCGGATTGCGAAACCGCTTTAAAAGTTTTTTTGCCACAAAGGAAATCAAGACTTTTTGTAGGATACCACTTACCCCACCCATGAAGTGCGTGGGGTACAAATTGACTTTGGCCCGGTTCAAACTTAGTTTTAAACTTTCCTTATAAATGTCTCTTTGTAGGCTCAAAATTTTTAACCGTTCATCAATTTCCGAAAAAGAGTTGTATTGCTTTGTCATATCCTAATCAAAATAATATTTAGAGAACTTTCTCAACAAGGGCCTGTTCAATTTGTTCCGTAATACGTAGCAGATGATGCCAAGGAGTACATAAAACAGTCCTACGATAAGAAATCCTTTGGAGGTACTGCCCAAAACCTGGCCAATTCCAAACGAGGCTGCCAAGGACAAGAGTAATAAGGCCAATAGAGAAATGGCACCAACCAACAATAGCTGGGCGGCGGCCGTAATGGTTCTCATAGATACCTTAAAAACTTTAAGCTTAATGTATTCTTCGCTATTTTCCAGATAGGACCTTACATCGGTGTCCACCTCCATAAGGTCCTTCTTCAATTCTTCGAATGCCATATAGTACTATTTATTGAGTTGAGCGTTCTTTTTTTTAAGTTCTTCCAATTTACGTTCCAAGGTGGCAATAATATCGTCTGCCTTATAACTCATATTGGAAAGTGTATCTTCCAATTTTTGTTCAAACGCCTCTTTCTTTTCATTTGCCGTTTTTGTTAGCTCATCTTTGGCGTGCAAAACTTTTTCTGAAATATCGTGCTTGGCATCCCTTGCCTTATGCTTTATTTTATCCCTGGTTTGTGTGCCCTTGTCTGGTGCGTACAAAATTCCGATTCCGGCCCCTATTGCGGCTCCCGTCAATAAGGCCAATAAAATGTTTCCACTATCGTTTGACATAATTCTAAATTTTAAATTACTAAATAACTTAAGTTTCTTCTCGAAGATAAATCAGTAAAAATTCAATTGAAATGACTTAGGTCATTCCCCACATTTATTTGGCTTCCTAAATTAGTCCCACGGGAATACATCAACCTACTATGTTTCTCAATAATCCAATTCTGAAATTAATAATCCGAAAAATAGCACGAAAATATTTTTTTCGAAAGCATGCTAAGAATTATATCAAATGGAACAGGCAATAAAAATCACAAGGGACAATTGTGCTGACAATTTGCAGTTATCAGTTCTTGGCAAATTGGGAGAAATGTATTTGGATGACGACAAAAAATTGGTCAGCTCAAAAGTAGGCTTGAAGACTTACTGGAAAGAGGTATTGGGCCCTAATCAACAATCCTTCCATATTAATGGGTGATGAGCCTACGGGAAATCTGGACAGTAACAATTCTAAAAATGTCTTCCAAATTTTTAAACAATTGAAGGAAGAGCAAGGACTTTCACTCTTGGTGGTAACGGACGACATCGATTTCGCGAAGCGCACAGATCGGATTATAGAAATGGACGATGGGAGGATTATAGCCTAATAATTCCTTAGGGTTAAACCTTATGATTTTGCTCATATTTTCTTGTTATTTAGTTCTCTATCTTTCAGAGACCAATATATAAATCAATGAAAGCTGCATATTTATTAAAATATGGTAATCCTGGGACCGCTTTTGAAATTAGAGAGATAAAAAACCCGGAACCTAAACCCAGCCAGGTTTTGATCAAAGTTGAGGCTTTTGGTCTAAATTTTGCAGATGTGATGGCCCGATTGGGCCTCTACAAAGGTGCTCCATCCCTTCCGGTCATACTAGGATATGATGTGGTGGGACAAGTAGAAAAATGTGGTGCTTCCGTTCAAAACTTAAAAGCAGGTGATCGGGTTACCGCACTTACCCACTTTGGAGGGTATGCAGAATACGCCATTGCAGAGGGTGAAGTGGCGCATAAAATACCAGAAATCTTCCCGGCCGGAGTGGCTGTTTCTTTAGCAACCCAATACTGCACTGCCTATTTTCTGTCCCATGAAATAGCAAATCTCCAAGAAAATGATAAAGTTCTTATTCACGCTGCTGCAGGTGGCGTTGGTACCGCCTTGGTGCAAATGGCATTACATAAAAAATGCACTGTTTTTGGCACCTGTAGTTCTTCTGAAAAGATAGTGTATCTTCAGAAGAACGGAGTGCACTACCCCATCAACTATTTAAAGAAAGATTTTGAAAGCGTTATTAAGACAATTATAGAAGGAAAAGGTCTGGATGCGGTTTTTGATCCCGTGGGCGGGAAATCGGTTAAGAAAGGGTACAAATTGCTCGGTGCAAGTGGGCGATTAGTATCTTTTGGTGTTTCGTCCATGAATAGGACCAAATCAATTTTCGGAAAATTAAAAATATTGTTACAATTTGGTATCTACCATCCAATTCAATTTTTAAGCAAATCCAAGGGAATTATCGGGTTCAACATGCTAAAAATAGCGGAAGAGAA